>NZ_CAKJTP010000024.1:0-16773 GCF_917627335.1 Protofrankia sp. CiT1
ATGGATCAGGTGCTACCGCAACGCCGCAGCCGCGATCCGCCGGGCCGACCCGCGGGTTCGTCTCGACTGGAACTTCGGCGCGCACGGATCGGTCGGGACGGTCGACGCGTTCGAGCTGTATCCCGGGGACGCCTACGTCGACGTCATCGGCATTGATATCTACGATCAGTATCCGCCGAACGTGGATTCGGTAACTTTTGACGCTCAGTGCGATGGTCTGGACGGGTTATGCCGGGCGATCCGTTTCGCCCGGCTGCACAACAAGCTGTTTTCAGTGCCGGCGTGGGGCGTGGTGGCGAAGGAGGGATCGAAGGCCGGGGCGCTTGGCCAGGCCGGCGGCGACAACACCCTGTTTGTGGCGAAAATGCACGAGCTGTTCGTCAGTAATGCCGACATACTCGCCTATGAGGCTTACTCCAACGAGGACCGGGCCGGCGATGTCCGGTCGGCATTGATCAACCCGACGATGAGCCCGCTGGCTGCCCGCGAGTACCAGCGCCTGTGGTGACGCGGTACCCACGGGAGGCAACCTCCGGCCCCGGGAGGGGCTTGCGGGGGCCTGGCGCGGCCGCCGCCTGCGGGCAGGGACCGGGCCGCACGGCGGGCCGGGGCGCCCGACGCGTAAGGTTGGGCATAACACCTCGCGTGCCGGCGTCGCGGGGTGTTTGTGGGAGATCTCCGGTACGCCGTCGGCGACCGGGTTCGCGACGTCGTGTCCGTCCGTAGATTGCGCCGTTCTTCGAGAGGCTCGGGACGCACCTATGACCCTCGCCCCGCTGTTGGACGTCCTGACCAGCAGTCCGGGTGCTGATCCGGCCCTGGCCCGAGCGCTTGCCTCGGTCGGTGACCTCCGGCTTGACCTGTCGGCTCCGGCCGCCCTGCGGCCGTTCGCCGCCGCCGCGCTCGCCACCCGGGGCGGCCGGACGGTGCTGGCGCTGACCGCGACCGACCGGGAAGCGGAGGATCTTGCCGCCGCGCTGTCGAGCATGATCGACCCGGCCACGGTCGCGGTCTTCCCCAGCTGGGAGACCCTGCCGCACGAACGGCTGTCCCCGCGGGCCGATACGGTCGGGCTCCGGCTTGCCGTGCTGCGCCGCTTGGCGCACCCGTACAGCACCGGCCTGCCGCCGTTGTCGGTCGTGGTCGCGCCGGTCCGTGCCGTTTTGCAGCCGCAGGTCGCCGGGCTCGGCGACCTGGAACCGGTGTCGCTGCGGGTCGGTGACAGCGCTGACCCGAGCGGCGTGGTGGAAAAGCTGGTCGGGATCGCCTACCACCGGGTCGATCTGGTGGAGCGGCGTGGCGAAATCGCGGTCCGTGGCGGCATCCTCGACATTTTCCCGCCCACAGAGGAACATCCGCTACGGGTTGAGTTCTTCGGCGACGAGGTCGAGGACATCCGGGCGTTCTCCGTGGCGGATCAGCGGGCACTGACCGACACTGCGGACACCGCCGAGGGCGGTCGCCGTCAGCTGTTCGCGCCGCCATGTCGGGAGCTGCTGCTCACGCCGGAGGTCCGGGCCCGCGCCCGGGAACTGGCGGGCACGCACCCCGAGCTCGTCGACATCCTTGACAAGATCGCGGACGGTACTCCGGTGGATGGCATGGAGGCGCTCGCGCCGGTGCTGTCCGACCGGATGGTGCTGATGCTCGACGAACTGCCCGCTGGAACGCACGTGCTGGTGTGCGACCCGGAACGGATCCGCACCCGCGCCGCCGAGCTGGTGCGGACGAGCCAGGAGTTCCTGGATGCGTCCTGGAGCACGGCGGCGCTCGGCGGCAGCGCCCCGATCGACCTCAGCGCGGCTGCCTACCGCTCGATCGCGCAGGTCCGTCAGCGTGCCGCCGAGATCGGGCTGCCGTGGTGGTCGGTCAGCCCGTTCAACGCCGGCGCCTCGGCCGTGGCTTCGGCCACGGCCGCAACCAGTGGCGATCGGTTCGCGGCTGGCGACCGGTCAGAAGGCGTTGCCAGCGAGGAGGATCTCGACGAGAACTCGGTGGTCTCCAGCCTGCGCCCGGCGACCGCTTACCACGGTGACACCGCGCGCGCGCTCGCGGACATCAAGGGCTGGCTGGCGGACTCCTGGCGCGTCCTGCTTATCACGGAGGGGCACGGGCCGGCCCAGCGGCTGGTCGAGCTGTTGCGGGACGCCGATCTCGGCGCCCGCCTCAGCGAGGAGGCCAGGCTGTCCCGCGGTGTCGCCACGGTCACCTGCGGCCAGCTGGGGACCGGCTTCACCAGCGACCTGCTTGGCCTCGCCGTCCTGACCGAGGCGGATCTCGCCGGCCAGCGGGGCGTGACCACCAAGGACATGCGCCGGATGCCGCACCGCCGCCGCAAGGGCATCGACCCGCTGGCACTGCGTTCCGGTGACCTGGTCGTCCACGACGCCCACGGGGTCGGCCGCTACGTCGAGATGGTCACCCGGACCGTTGCCGGCGCGACCCGGGAGTACCTCGTCCTGGAGTACGCCAAGGGCGACCGCCTCTACGTCCCGACCGACCAGCTCGAACAGGTCACCCGTTATGTCGGTGGCGAGGGCCCGAGCCTTGACCGCATCGGCGGCGCGGACTGGGCCAAGCGCAAGGGACGCGCCCGCAAGGCCGTCAAGGAGATCGCTGGCGAGCTGATCCGGCTGTACAGCGCACGGATGGCCGCGCCGGGATACGCCTACGGACCGGACACCCCGTGGCAGCGGGAGCTGGAGGATGCCTTCCCCTTCCGGGAGACTCCCGACCAGCTTTCGGCCATCGAGGAGGTGAAGGCCGACATGTGTAAACCCGTCCCCATGGACCGGGTCATCTGCGGCGATGTCGGCTACGGTAAGACGGAGATCGCGGTGCGGGCCGCGTTCAAGGCGGTACAGGACGGCAAACAGGTTGCCGTTCTCGTCCCCACCACGCTGCTCGTCCAACAGCATTTCCAGACGTTTTCCGAGCGGTATGCGGCATTTCCGGTGACCGTCCGTGCGATGTCGCGGTTCAATTCCGCGGCCGAGCAGAAGGCCGTGCTGGAAGGACTCGCCAAGGGCGGTGTCGACGTGGTGATCGGGACTCACCGGCTGCTGTCCTCCGCGTCTCACTTCAAAGATCTAGGCCTGGTGATAATCGACGAGGAACAACGGTTCGGCGTCGAGCACAAGGAATACCTGAAGAAAATGCGGACCGCGGTGGACGTGCTCACCATGAGCGCCACCCCGATCCCTCGGACGCTGGAGATGTCGATCACCGGGATCCGGGAGCTGTCGACGATTGACACCCCGCCGGAGGAGCGGCACCCGGTACTCACCTTTGTCGGCCCGAGTGACAGCCGGCAGGTCACCGCCGCGATCCGGCGTGAGCTGCTGCGGGAGGGCCAGGTCTTCTTCATCCACAACCGGGTGGAGTCGATTGACAGGGCCGCGGCGAGGCTGCGCGAGCTTGTCCCGGAGGCGCGTATCGCCACGGCCCACGGCCAGATGGGCGAGGACGCCCTCGAGCAGGTCATGGTCGCGTTCTGGGAAAAGCAGTTCGACGTCCTCGTCTGTACCACGATCGTCGAATCCGGGCTTGACATCTCCAATGCCAACACCCTCATCGTGGAACGTGCCGACGTGTTCGGCCTCTCCCAGCTGCACCAGTTGCGGGGACGTGTCGGCCGCGGCCGGGAACGCGCTTATGCGTATTTTCTCTACCCGCCGGACAAACCACTTACCGAAACCGCGCACGACCGGCTTGTCACCATCGCCCAGCACACCGACCTCGGCGCTGGCATGGCCGTCGCCATGAAGGATCTGGAAATACGCGGAGCGGGTAACCTGCTCGGCGGCGAACAATCCGGGCATATCGCCTCGGTCGGGTTCGACCTCTATGTGCGGATGGTCGGCGAGGCTGTCGCGGATTTCAAGGGGACGGCGGTCGAGGAGCTGCCCGACGTCAAGGTGGAGCTCCCGGTGAACGCGAGTCTCCCGCACGACTATGTTCCCAGCGAACGGCTGCGCCTGGACGCCTACCGACGGCTGGCCGGTGCCGCGGGTGATGACGACATCGCCGAGGTGCGCGCCGAACTGCTCGACCGGTTCGGCGCGCTGCCAGAGCCCGCGGAGAATCTGCTTGCGGTGGCGTCGCTGCGCGTGCTTGCCCGTCGTTACGGCGTTACCGAGATCACCGTGCAGGGCCGCCAGGTGCGGTTCGCTCCGCTGGAGCTGCGCGAAAGCCAGGCCATGCGTGTGCAGCGCCTGTACAAGGGGTCCGTGGTCAAGCAGGCGGTGCGCACCATTCTGGTGCCGGCACCGGCGGAATCCCCGCGGATCGGTGCCCGGCCGTTGCGCGACCGCGCCGTCCTCGTCTGGGCCGCGGGTGTGCTGGATGCGGTCGTCGGTGATTCCGTCGCGGCGGCCGCCGCCGCGCCCCGCTGATTTTTCTCGCGTTGCCGGGCAGGACTTTTCCCGGGGGCGGCGTGTGCGCGGCAGACGGTAAGCCGATACGGTCACAGCCGTGAAGACCCGCTCTGCCGTCCGCCGTGTTCTGGTCAGCGTCGCGCTGGTCGTTGTGACCTCATCCGCCTGTACCACGCACGCGGGGTCTGCCGCGCAGGTAGGCGACGAGATGATCCAGACATCGACCCTGCGCGGGATCGTCGACCGCGGCATGGCCGCCGTCCAGGCGGTTGGCCCCGCCCAGGACGCGCAGACCGGGCAGAGCGCCGCGCCGATCGAACGCAGTGATCTTCAGCGGCAGGTGCTCACCGAGCTTGTCCAGACCAGCCTCGCCGAACAGCGGGCCCGCCAGCTCGGGGTGACGGTCACCGGCCAGGACGTTGACGCCTATTACCAGACCTTCGGGGTGCTGCGGTACGGCAGCGTCGCGGGTTTCGAAAAGGCGGTGGCCCAGAGCGGGTTCGCTCGTGAGGATCTACAGATGCTGGTCCGCGCCAGGGCTCTTGACCTCGCGCTCGCGGACCGTCTCGCGCCGAACGCCCTCGCCTCCGACACAGCTGCCCGCGAGGCCTATGATCAGTCCGTCGCCCAGTTCGGCTCCCTCCCACTGAGCTTCGACCAGGCCAAGCCGTTCCTCACTCGGCTGCTCTCCACGGAGCGGGCCGCGGCCGTGGAAGCGCAGCTCCGCCAGATTTCGCAACGGGTGAACATTTCGATCAATCCCAGGTTCGGTGTCTGGTCGCCATCCCAGCTGACGGTGCTCGCCGCCGCTGGCTCGGTCGCGACCACCCCCGCGCCGGAGCCGTTGGGCCGGACAGGCGCGATGGCCCAGTGAGCCGCATGATGGCCCGTCGGTCATGACGGCGAGAATCGTCGTCCTTGTGACCAGCCCGCGGGTCGCGCCCGGGTTGTTGGGCGTGGCCGCGTGGGACCTGCTGCGGGCGGCCTCCGCCGTCCGCTGCGGGCTGGCGGCGCATCCGCAGCGCGACGCGCTCGCCGCGGCCGGCGTACCGGTCGAGGTTCTGGCGGGTCCGGATGCGTCCGCCGTTGTCGAGGAGCTGTGTGGCCGGGCCCGCGCCGACTCGTCCCGGCCGGTGGTGTGGCTGGCCGCCCCGACCGGCGGCCCGGGAGCGGCCGGCGAGGCAGACCTGGTTCGCGAGCGGGAGACGCTGGCCGCGCTCGAGGCCGCGGCAGGCCCCGGCCTCGCTGTGTCCGCCGTCGAGGGCTCACATGACCTGCGCGGGGCGAAGCTCCTGGACGCCGTTGCCGTGATGGACCAGCTGCGCTCACCCGGCGGCTGCCCGTGGGACGCGGCGCAGACCCACACCTCGCTTGCGTCCTACCTGCTGGAGGAGGCCTACGAGGCGTTCCAGGCAATCGAGGACGGCAACCACGCCGAGCTGCGCGAGGAGCTTGGCGACGTACTCATGCAGGTGCTGTTCCATGCCCGGATCGCCGCCGAGGGCGACGGCATGGGTGTTCCCGCGGGCGTCAGCGCCACCGCTGGCAGAGCCGCCGGTGACGGGGCTGCCGGTGACGGAGCTGGGATCGGCGGCCGCGCGATGGCCTGGGACATCGACGACGTGGCCGCTGGGCTCACGGAGAAGCTCGTCCGGCGTCATCCCCATGTCTTCGGATCGGTGACGGTGGACGGCCCCGCCGCGGTCGAGACGAACTGGGACATAATCAAGGATGCTGAGAAGGGCCGCCGGTCGGTCACCGAGGGCGTCCCGCTGTCCCAGCCGTCGCTGGCGCTGGCCGCGAAGCTGCAGAAGCGTGCGGTGAAGGTCGGGGTACCCGAGGACGTTGTGCTCGGCGCGGGTCGGCTGTCGTCGCCGGCCGAGGTCATCGCCGGGCTGCTCGTTCCGGTGGACCTGCCCGCCGCCGTGGACGTACCCGCCGCCGCGGCGGAGCGGACCGTGGGTGACCTGCTGTTCGCCGCGGTGGCACTGGCCCGGCAGGCCGGCGTCGATCCGGAGGCGGCGCTGCGGGCCGCTGCCCGCCGGTTCCGGGACACCCTCGCCGCTACCGAGGAGGCCATCCGCGCCGCCGGTGCGGACCCGCGGGCCGCGGGCGCGGACTCCTGGCGCGCCCACTGGCTGTCCGCGGGCGAGATCCCACCCGGCGCCGCACGCTGACCGACTCGGCCAGCGGCCCCTTGCTCGTTCGGGCCCCTGGGCTTCCGGCCGCGCATTGTCATCGGTGTTTGTCGGTGTCCGTCGGTGAAAGGCGGGTCATGCTCAGAAAACAGGACGATGGTCGCTGTTGGTGATGCATCGGACCGATGCGGGCGGAACGGGGCGGACTGTCGCGCGTAGCCTCGTTCCATGGCAGAAGGCACTCCGCGACAGGCGCTGGCAAGCATCCACCGCCTGTACGCACGACGGTTCGAGCCGATCGTCCTTGAGCTTGATCTGACCGTCGATCCGCTCGAGGGGATACCCGCCGACCCGCTGGCCGCGGCGTTGGCGCGCCGCCAGCCAACGTTGCGCGCCATGGTGGACGGACTGCGCCGGGCGGGTTCGGATGACCGCGCGTCCACGCTCATCGCGCGGATCGCTCCCTGCGGGATGCCGCTTGCGCGCGCCCAGGAGATCCGTGACGCGGTGCTCGCCTTTCGCGCGGCCGGTGGCAGGGCCTTTGCCTATGCGGACGCGTTCGGCGAGTTCGGCGGCGGGACCATCCCGTACTACCTCGCGTCCGCCTTCGACGAGATCTGGCTCGCGCCGCCGGGGGAGCTGGGTGCTACCGGCGTGGCGCTGGAAACGCCGTTCCTGCGCGACGCCCTGGACCGGCTCGGGATAGAGATCCAGGTCGGCCAGCGCCACGAGTACAAGAACGCCGTCAACACGTTCGTCGAGCGTGATTTCACCGACGCGCATCGTGAGGCGAGCGGCCGGATCGTCACCTCCAGCCTGTCTATGATCATTGATGGCATCGCCGCTGGGCGCGGCCTGCCGCCGGACCGGGTCCGCGAACTGATCGACAGTGCGCCGCTGTCCGGCGCGCAGGCCCGGGAGGCGGGTCTCGTCGATCGGTTGGGTTACCGGGACGAGGTGTACGCCGCGGCCAAGGCCCACGCCCGCCAGGCCGGGACCGGCGCCGCGCCCAGTCCGGGTCCCAGCACTGCCGAGAGCGGTGCTGATGAGAGCGGTGCTGACCGGGACGACGGCGTGACGCTCCAGTACCTGTCCCATTACCGCCGCGTGTCGCTGCGGCGGGAGGCCTCCCGGCCGCGCGTCCCCGCGCTCGGCGCGGCGCGCTCCGAGCGGCGCCGGGTGATCGCGGTCATCCATGGGACCGGGCCGGTGGTCCTCGGCCATCCGGGCCGGTCGCCGCTGGCGGGTCCCGTCATGACGGCCGACGCGCTCACCGCGGCTTTCCGCGCCGCCGGCCGGGACGACGATGTCGCCGCGGCCGTGTTTCGCGTCGACAGCCCCGGCGGCTCGTATGTGGCTTCCGACCTGATTCGCCGGGAGGTTGAACGGTTCCAGGCGACCGGCCGTCCGGTCGTGGTGTCGATGGGTTCGGTTGCCGCGTCTGGTGGGTACTTCGTCGCGCTTGGCGCGGACGTGATCGTGGCGAACCCGGGGACCCTCACCGGTTCGATCGGGGTGTTCGGCGGCAAACAGGTCGTCCGTGCGCTCCTGGACAAGGTGGGGGTGCGTTTCGGCGCGGTCGCCGAGGGGGAGAACGCGCTGATGACCTCGCCGCGGCGCGCGTTCAGTCCGGCCGAGCGGGAGAAGCTGGAGGAGTTCCTCGACCGGGTGTACGACGATTTTGTCACCAAGGTCGCCGCCGGCCGGGGCATGTCGTTCCAGGAGGTGCACGAGGTCGCCCGCGGTCGGGTGTGGACCGGCACTGACGCCCGCGAGCGCGGCCTCGTGGACGAACTGGGAGGTTTCTCCCGCGCCTGCGAGCTGGCCTGGGAGAAGGCCGGCCGGCCAGGGGCGGACACCCCGCGGCTGCGTGTCCTGCCGAGGTCCGGCCTGGTCGACAGGGTGCGCTCGGCACGGTCGAGCGAGGATGCCGCCGCCGGAGCGGGCGTTATGGGTGGGATGGGGGCGCGTCCGGCCGGTTCCCTCGTCGGTGGCCTTGCCTCGTCCGCTGTGTCCGCCGCGGCGGCTGTGTTCGGGGGGCCGGCGTTGTTCGCGGACACGGCGTTCACCGGTGGTTGGGGCCCGCTGGCGGCGGCCGCGGCACGGGCCGGACTGCCGCTGGGCGGTCCGCTGCTGATGCCGCCGATCGGCCGGCTCAGCTGACGGCCTTCGGCGCACCCGTACGGGCAGCTTTCCTCTAGATCGCCTTGATGCGGCATCGGGTGCCGGGGTATGCCCGCCATGACCGGATCCCGAACCTTTCGGCGTGGCGTGCCGAACCTGGGTGGCACGGGCCGTGCTGGCGATAGTCTCGGCCGGGCTGTACTTGTCAGTGTTGCTGTTGTCCGTCGTCGCTGATGTCCATCCTGCTGGGCCGAAGTGTGTGATCATGACGTGTGCGCACTCGGAGGCTCCGAGGCCATAAGCGCCACACTCGCCATAGTTCCCGTCGGCTGCGTTACTCCGGAGGTCGAAACCCGTGCCGTCCATCGAGGCCGTAGGCGCCCGCGAGATTCTTGACTCGCGTGGCAACCCCACCGTCGAGGTCGAAGTCGTCTTGGATGACGGCACTCTCGGCCGTGCCGCCGTACCCAGTGGCGCGAGCACCGGCGCCTTCGAGGCGGTCGAACTGCGTGACGGCGACACCCGTTACGGCGGTAAGGGCGTGGGGAAGGCGGTAGCCGGTGTCATTGACCGCATCGGGCCCGAGATCGTGGGCCTCGAAGCCACCGAGCAGCGCATTCTCGACCTGACGCTGCTGGATCTGGACGCTACGCCGGACAAGTCCGGTCTGGGGGCGAACGCCATCCTCGGGGTGAGCCTCGCGGTCGCGAGGGCCGCCGCGAAAGCGTCGGACCTGCCGCTGTACCGCTATCTCGGTGGTCCCGGCGCGCATCTGCTGCCGGTACCGATGATGAACGTTGTCAACGGCGGCGCACACGCCGATACAAACGTCGACATCCAGGAGTTCATGATTGCCCCGATCGGGGCGTCGACCTTTGCCGAGGCGCTGCGCTGGGGCGCCGAGACATATCAGGCGCTCAAGGGCGTGCTCAAGGCCCAGGGGCTGGCGACCGCTGTCGGTGACGAAGGCGGTTTCGCCCCGAACCTGCCCACCAACCGGGCCGCGCTCGACCTGCTTGTGGCGGCCATCGACAAGGCGGGATTCCGGCCGGGGGAGGACATCGCCCTTGCCTTGGACGTGGCCTCGACCGAGTTCTTCGCCGACGGCTCCTACCAGTTCGAGGGAGCGACGCGCACCGCCGAGGAGCTCAGCGACTACTACGCCGAACTGGTCGCGGCCTACCCGATCGTGTCGATCGAGGATCCACTCGCTGAGGACGACTGGAGCGGCTGGGTGCGGCTCACAGCCCGGCTCGGCGACGCGGTACAGCTCGTCGGTGACGACTTGTTCGTCACCAATCCGCAGCGGCTTGCGCGGGGTATCGCGGACAAAGCCGGGAACGCGTTGCTGGTCAAGGTCAACCAGATCGGCACTCTCACCGAGACGCTGGACGCGGTCTCGCTTGCGCATCGCAACGGCTACCGCTGCATGATCTCGCACCGTTCCGGTGAGACCGAGGACACGACCATCGCGGATCTCGCGGTGGCCGTCGACGCCGGGCAGATCAAGACGGGCGCCCCGGCGCGCAGCGAGCGGGTCGCCAAGTACAACCAGCTGCTGCGCATCGAGGAGGGGCTCGACGACGCCGCCCGCTATGGCGGTGCCGCCGCCTTCCCGCGCTGGTCGTCGACCGCACGCTGATGCCAGAAGCGCGCCGTAGCGCCTTGACCACCCGTATGACCCTGCTGGTGGTGGTGATCTGCGTGCTCATACTGACCCTCGCCTATCCGTTGCGGCTGTATCTCCAGCAGCAGAGCCAGCTCAACGAACTGGCCGCGCAAAACGCTGAGCAGCGCAAACGGGTGGAGGCTCTGAAGACCGCGGTGGCTGGTTACGATGATCCTGAATGGACTCGGGATGAGGCCCGGATGAGGCTGCACTTCACGCAGCCGGGGGAGAAGGTCTATCTGGCACCGGCTGCGATATCCCCGTCGGCGGCGCCGTCCGCGGGCGCCGCCGCCGCGGGGCAGCCCGCGACGGGTGCGCGGACCGGCCTTGGCCAGCCGGATTCCCGCCAGCCGACGCAGACCTCCCTGGCTGCGTCACGATGAGTGACGATCTCGTCGGCCCCGAGGATTGCGCGGTTGTGGCGTGTCAGCTCGGCCGGCCGCCCCGGGCGATGCACCGGGTTGCCCATCGTTGCTCCTGCGGCCTGCCCGACGTGGTCGAGACCTGGCCGAGATTGGACGACGGCACGCCGTTCCCGACGCTGTACTACCTGACCTGCCCGCGAGCGGCGTCGGCGATCGGGCGGCTGGAGGCGTCCGGGCTGATGCGGGAGATGACCGAGCGGCTCGCCGCCGACCGTGCCCGCGGCGGGGATCTTGCCTGTCGCTACGACGACGCGCACCGGGACTACCTGGCCCGCCGGGCCGCCCTTGCCGAACTGCCCGGCATGGTGAGCGCCGGTGGCATGCCGACCAGGGTGAAATGCCTGCACGTACTGGTCGCGCATAGTCTGGCGGCTGGTTCGGGAATCAACCCGTTCGGGGACGAGGCGCTGGAACTGCTGGCGGACTGGGGCGCCCGCGGCCCATGCGTCGCTGTCGGCACCAGCCCCACCACCGAACGAGAGGTCTGATCGACATGACCCGCGTGGCCGCGGTTGACTGCGGTACCAATTCGATCCGGCTGCTGGTCGCGGAGGCGGTCAGCGATGCGGGCACCATGCCCGCGGCAGCCGGTCAGCCGGCGGATGGTCACCTGGCAGCCGGGCAGCCCTTGGTGGGGCGGACCGCTCCGCTCCTGCGCGATCTGACCCGCCGGATGGAGATCGTTCGGCTGGGAGCCGGGGTCGACCGGACCGGTGAATTGGCGCCCGACGCGCTGGAACGGACGTTCGCGGCGTTACGTGACTATGCCAAGGAGATCGACAGACTGGGCGCTGTCAAGGTCCGGATGGTGGCCACCAGTGCGACCCGGGACGCCCGCAACCAGGATGTGCTGGTGGCCGGCGTGCGTTCGATTCTCGGCGTCGACCCTGAGGTGATCACCGGCGAGGAGGAGGCCGCGCTGTCCTACGCCGGTGCCACTCGGGAGCTGCGTGGGTACCCCGAGCCGTTCCTGGTGGCCGACATCGGTGGTGGCTCGACGGAGCTGGTCTTGGGCGACGCCGAAAACGTGCATGCGGCGAGGTCGGTGAACGTCGGGTGCGTCCGGCTGGCCGAGCGGCACCTGCACGACGATCCGCCCACAGCCGCGCAACTTGCCTCCGTGGCAGCCGACGCCCACGCCGCATTCGACCTGGCTGAGCGGACCGTGCCGATCCGTTCGGCCGCGACGCTCGTCGGGGTGGCCGGAACAGTCACGACGGTGGCCGCTCTTGCCGCCGATCTGCCCGGTTACGACCCGGGCCGCATCCACCTGTCGGCGACCGCGGCCGCGGACGTTGCCGCTGTGGCCGGCCGGCTCGCGGCGATGTCGCACGCGCAGCGGGCCGCGCTCCCGGTGATGCATCCCGGCCGGGTTGACGTGATCGTCGCGGGGGCGTTGGTGCTGCGCACGCTGATCGAGCGGGTCGGCGCCGCCGAGGTGATCGCCAGTGAGCATGACATCCTCGACGGCATCGCCTTCTCGCTGCTTGGCTGAGCACCTCTACGGTTGTCAGCGTGGACGGGATCCGTGCTGACAGGAGCGATGTTCATGCGGTCGATGATCGCCGGCCGGTGCTGCCCGGTTCGGGCTGGCCGGATGATCCCGCGTCGGATGCGACCGCGGTGGCGGTCACCGCGGCCGATGTCGAACGGCTGGCCGCCAGCGCGGGTGACACGGCCGAGCTGGACGCCCGTATGTCGGTGTGCCGAGCCTGCCCCCGCCTGGTCGGCTGGCGCGAGGAGGTCGCGCGGGAACGGCGGGCCGCCTTCGCCCATGAGCGTTACTGGGGCCGGCCGGTGCCCTCATTCGGTCCGGCCGACGCCCGGGTGCTCATCGTGGGGCTGGCACCGGCGGCGCACGGCGGCAACCGTACCGGACGGACATTCACCGGAGACCGCAGCGGCGACTGGTTGTTCGCATCCCTGCACCGGGCCGGGCTGGCGCGGCTGCCAACGTCGATATCGGCCGGTGACGGTCAGCGTCTTGTCGCCACCCGTATCGCGGCCGCGGTCCGCTGCGCGCCACCGGCGAACAAGCCGACCACAGCCGAGCGGGACACCTGCCGCTCCTGGCTCGTCCAGGAGCTCGCGTTATTGCGACCCACCCTGCGCGTGCTCGTGGTGCTGGGCGGCTTCGCGTGGACGGCGCTGTGGCCGGCGCTGGCGCGGGCAGGCTACTCCGTACCGTCGCCCCGGCCGGTGTTCGGACACGCCAGCCGTGTCGTTCTCGAGGCCGCGCATGAGGAGGGGCTGGTTGTCCTCGGTTGCTACCACCCGAGCCAGCAGAACACGTTCACCGGACGGGTCACGGCGGGGATGCTCGACGCGGTGCTCGGCAAAGCGGCGGCTACGGCCGGCATGGGACCGGCGGCTGATGATAAGAGCGCCCGGCAATAGGGGCGTGGGTCAAAGAGCGGGGCTGGGGTGCGTGCATCGCGAGGCGGCGCGGGGAGCCACCGGAGATGTTGGTGGCGACCGGCGAGCCGGGGCACCCGCGCATCGCGCGCCGATGGATGGGGAGTGATAACGCGAGGCGCGTGCCCCCGCCCCGCGACGCCGTGTCCCTATTGCCGGGCCCTCTAACTGAACCACGATCGTCGTAAGTATCACTATGTTGATCTCTGCGTGTTGCATGTCACTCTGCTGCCTGCCGTACCGATCGTGTATCAGGAGGCATAGCACCGTGGCGACGGGTACCTTTTTTGTATGAGCTTTGGACATCCTCCGCACATCCTTGTTGTGGGCGGCGGTTACGTCGGTATGTACACGGCTTTGCGTCTTCAGCGGCGGCTTCGTCAGGGCGAGGCGACTGTGACGGTGGTCGAACCCAACTCGTACATGACATATCAGCCTTTTTTGCCGGAGGCGGCGGCGGGCAACCTCGAACCGCGTCATGTCGTTGTACCACTACGTAGCGTGCTGAATGGCTGCAGGGTTGTCAGTGGCAGTGTGACTGGCCTCAACCACGCCCAGCGACGGGCGTACATCGCGCCGAACCAGGGCACACCCTACGAACTTCACTATGACGTCCTCGTCGGCTGTCCCGGGTCTGTCGCGCGGACGCTGCCGATTCCCGGTCTCGCGGAGCTGGGCATCGGTTTCAAGAGTGTGGCCGAGGCGATCCACATCCGAAACAAGGTCATCGAGCGGATGGACTCCGCCGCGTCCAGCAATGACCCCCAGCTAAGGCGCCGAGCGCTTACATTTGTGTTCATCGGCGGTGGGTTCGCGGGTATTGAGGCGATCGCCGAGCTTGAGGACATGGCGCGCGACGCCTGTAAATTCTATCCCGAGCTGTCGCCGTCGGATATGCGTTGGGTCATGGTCGAGGCGAGTGGCCGGGTCCTGCCCGAGGTTTCGCCGGCGATGGGTCTGTACACGCTGAAGCAGCTCGAGCACCGCGGTATTGAAATGAAAATCAACACCCGGGTGAAAAGTCTTGTCGATGGACACGTCGTGCTTGACAGCGGCGAGGAGTTCGACGCCGAGACCATTATCTGGACGGCCGGGGTCAAGGCTCACCCGCTGCTTGCCAACACCGACCTGCCGCTGGACGAGCGAGGCCGCATCAAGGCGACGGCGTTCCTTCAGGTGGATGGCGTTGAGCAGGCCTGGACCGCGGGCGACTGCGCCGCGGTCCCTGACCTCACCAGGGGCGAGGGGGCGACCACCAGCCCGTCGGCGCAACACGCGGTTCGTCAGGCTCGGCTCCTGGCAAACAACATTCTCGCCGATCTCCGGGGCGAACCGATCGCGCCGTACGAGCATCGCTACGCCGGCAGCGTCGCGTCGCTGGGCCTGCACAAGGGTGTCGCGGACGTGTACGGGATGAAACTGCGTGGCTGGCCCGCGTGGTTGATGCACCGCACCTACCACCTCAGCCGAGTGCCGACCTTCAACCGCAAGGCACGGGTGCTCGCCGACTGGACGCTCGCGCTGTTCTTCCGACGGGAGATCGTTTCGCTGGGAGCCTTCGCCGATCCCCGAGCGGGGTTCCGCGAGGCCGCGAGCCCGTCCGCCGCGCCGGCGGCACAGGTGTCCACGGCGTCAGCCCCGGTCCTTTCCTCGAAGAGCGCCGGGCACGGCGAGCCGAATGCTTCCGTGACGGGTGGCCGCAAGCCCGCCGCCACCCGGACGGTGGGGCCGGCCAAGCCGTCCGGAGAAACGTCGGTGGCGTGACCTGCCGACCAGGTCCGCCATTGCGCCTGCGCGATGGAAGATTAGTACCAAATGCCCGCTGTAGACGACTACAGCGGGCATTTTCGTGAGCGGATTTTAGGTTAAAAAGTCACTTTAAGTAACGATCAGATGTGGCTGGTGGGCGGATACCGGGATAGTGCTGGTATTGGCCACGGGGCCGGGACGGTTGTGTGATCAACGGAGATCGCGGCCGGGCTTCAGTCGCTGCCCGAGGCTCTCCGGGGGCGATCGTGGGCGTGGTTGCGCGCCCTTCGCTTTTCGCGGCACGCGACTTCACCAGCCGGCGATCTCCATGGCCACGGGTATCGCTGTGATCCGCCGTAGCCTCGCCCTTCGGGCTGACCGGCTCCGTCGTGATCCGGAATTCCGGACGCCTTCAGCTGGGGGGCGTGCGATAGCGTGACGATCATCAAACTTTACGTAGGTAAACTGGTTGTGATCGTTACGATGTGTCGTGGGGCGGGATGGTTCAGTCACTCCGTACATTTTCTCCATGTTGTCTCTTTCACAAATCCTACGTAGCGTGGTAGAAACATCTCCGATGTAGTCCAGCCGGTGTATCCCAACAGGCAGAGGAGGCTGTCCTAAAAACAGCTCGAGTGTCGGTTCGACTCCGACCACCGGCACATTCGCGTGCTCTCGGCACCTGGTTGTCGGGATGGCGGCTGGATCATCCCGGCTGGCATCCCGACAGTCCGATATACCATCAGGCTATTCAGCTGAATACCCAGCGGTCCGCTGGCGTGACGCGCTCATGTCCCCGGTTTCGGGTTTGCGGCCTCGCAGCCCCGCGGTCTCGCGGGGGAGGCCTGATATTCGCTTCCCCGTAACCGCGTAACCGCGCGGGACCGGGGGAGGAACGCGGCGGCCGCACGGAACGTTCTACTCTTGCCTCGGACAGGTCTGTCGACCAGGTTGGCCCGCGTGTGCCGTGGTCGGCTGATCTCGATGGCACTTACGATCTATGCGCCCGGCTGGCTGCGGGTGGTGGAAGGAGTCGTGTCCTGATGGCAGAGATGCGTTCGTCAAACCCGGTGTTCAGCCGGGGCGGGTTCACCGGTCGGCACCCGCAGCCGGCGCCCGTGCCCGTGCCCGAGTACGGTGCCGGTGGGCATCCGCTGCCAGGAGCGGGAGCCCCCCTGACGCCGACGCCGGAGCAACTCGCTGGGCTGTACCGGGCACCGAGCGGGCTGACCGTTGACGACGTTGTCATACACACGCTGGGGCTGTTCGCTGTCACCGCCATCACCGGGGTGGCCGGTTGGGCCATCGCGCCGGCCGCCCCCATGGTCGGGTTCGTGGCGATGTTCGCCGCGCTTGCGCTCTCCTTCGTGATTTCATTCAGTCGGCGGCTCCGGCCTTCGTTGATCGTTGTTTTTGCGGCGCTTGAAGGTCTGTTCGTCGGCGCGGTGTCACGGTACTTCGAGGACGCCTACTCCGGTATCGTGCTCCAGGCGCTACTGGGAACCGGTCTCGTTTTTGTGGCGATGCTCGTGGCCTACCGTAGCGGCCGGCTCCGAGCGACGCCTCGAATGGCCCGGATTGTCTACGGGTCACTACTTGGCGTGATCTTGCTTGGCTTGAGTGACCTGGTGATCAGAGCTGTGTCCGGTAGCCATCTCCCGGTCATCAATGACGCCTCCCCGCTCGGCATCCTCTTCAGCGTGGCTGTGCTCGTGGTCGCGAGCCTCCAGTTCATCCTCGACTTCGACTACATCGAGCGGGCGATTGCCAGCGGTGCGCCCCGCGAGGAATCCTGGCGGGCCGCTTTCGGCCTGATTGTCGGCTTTGTCTGGGTGTACCTGGAGATGCTCCGTCTGCTGTCGAAACTCCGCGCTTAG
>NZ_CAKJTP010000024.1:17262-30537 GCF_917627335.1 Protofrankia sp. CiT1
CCGGAGTGGTCGGGACCGGCGCTGTCGATCTCAATGCTGATCACGCAGCGCTGGTCGCGGATCATGGCGGCGCGATAGTCGTCCCAGTCGGGATGTTCACCGGACAGTGAGCGATAGTAGTCGATGAGGCTCTCCATAGCCGCGGGCAGTGAGATGATCATCGCTCGGCCGCTCACCTGAACCCACGGTCCGTAGAAGGCGTCCGGGAATACGCACAAAGTCGCGCGTGGATCCCGGTACAGGTTGTGGACCTTGTAGGCCGTTTCCCTGCTGCTTATGATGAGTGCACCACCGGTGCTCACGCCGACTACGACCGGTGACATTTGAAGGGTACTGTCCCGGCGAAACGTCGCAAGAACGGCGTGCTGATTGTCGCGGATGTAGGCCCGCGCCGCTTCGATGTCCATAGATTGATTCTCGTTCAAACGGCCTGACGCCACCGCGCCTGTTACTCGCCATCCTGGCGAAAGGCGATCTGACTCCGGTGACTGGCGACCCGGCCGCCCCCTGCGCGGTGGTGCGGGAGCCGTGTAGAACTCAGCAGCCCAAAGGTCACGGGCTCGCGGTTCTTCGTGCGTCCGGCAACCAGGGAGAAGCACAGGCGGTGCGGATCTGGCCGCGGGCGCCGCGCGGCGGCTGGGTCGCTGGCAGGCCGGACCGGGCGAGTCCGCCGGTCATGTACGGATTGCCCGTCGGCGCAGATCAGCCTCGTGAACGACGGCCGCCGCATAGCAGTGCGGAAGGCCATGTTCATCCTGCAGCCAGTTCACGCGTTCGGAGAAGCGCAGGAGGCCTGGTCCGCGGTCGAGGCATCCCAACCAGTGGCCGACGTCGTGTCCGGTGATTCTGGGAATTCGTTCGATAAGGCTGTGGTGGGTCTCTTCGGAGCGTTGTTGTGACATTGATGCCTCCAGTACGCACTGGTCAACGAACCATGGAAGGAGCGTGCACCACCAGTCGGACAACGGCAAGACCCGCCACGGCTGTTACGGGATAACCTTCGTCCGTGACCGATACGGACCTCATGTTCACCGGGGATCTGGTTCAGGAGGTGAGCCGATTGTACGACCGGATCCACGGGTGGACGCCGGGCTCTTGGCGGCGGCGGTCAGCTCTCCAGGGCACCCGCGCCGATCGGGTGCGTGCTCTTGCCGCTGACCTCGCGGACCTGGGCCATCAGGCAGGCTCTGGCGCGCCGGCCGATGTCACCCCACAGCGGCTGGCCGACCATGCGCTTGCGGACCAGATCGTTGTGCTGGCCGCTGACCTGGTCGAGACGTTGCTCCAGGACAATTCTGGTCATGTCGGCGAGGATGCCGTGAATCCTCGCCGTGATATCGCGGAGCGGGCTCGGTCGGCGGTACGGGCCGCTCGCCTGGACCTCGATGGGCCCCGGTTCTGAAACAGGCACCTGAGTTCACCATAATCGGGCCTTCCAGGTAGGGGTAGCCATCCCGGGAAGATGTCTCAGGATATCATGTGCCAGTCGGTGTTGATCTCTTTTATGAAGATATTGGCGACGATGCGGGCGCCATCAAGGGTCAGATGCACACCATCGGTGGAGCGGGCCAGCACG
Source organism: Protofrankia sp. CiT1 (assembly GCF_917627335.1). Taxonomy (NCBI): domain Bacteria; kingdom Bacillati; phylum Actinomycetota; class Actinomycetes; order Frankiales; family Frankiaceae; genus Protofrankia; species Protofrankia sp. CiT1. The sequence continues at coordinate 18,839 of NZ_CAKJTP010000024.1, forward strand.
GTCTGTCCGCTGTCGTCGGCGAGGTAACTGGTATAGGCGCCATTGTTTGACATACGGTTGTTGATGTTGACAAAACGGACGCCCGGAACTCTCCGGGCGGCATCCGCGGCGGCGTCCCCGAGCTGGCGGTAATAGCCGTTGAGGGTGGGCTCGCGGGCCGGGGGCAGGCTCATCCAGTAGACTTGCCGCCTGCCCTGCGCTGACCAGATCTGCATGACCACGATCGCCCGTCGGCGGTACTCGGCCAGCCACTGGGGTGATCCGGTCGCGAGTGTGCTGCCGTCCGGCAGGGTGATTCCCTGTGCGTCATTGCCGCCGAGGGCGACCACAACCGCCTCTGGATCGCTGTTGGTGACCTGCTCGCGGGCGTGAACGGCCCAGTCGAAGAAATCCGGGCGCACCAGGCCGGTGCCGGCATGGGTGTCGGTGTCCGCGTGGATGGTCCCGTTGGAGCCATGCACGATCGACGGTCCGATACTGTCGCTCAGCGAGTCTCCGGTCACCAGGAGACGCAGCGGGTTGGCGGCGTCGGGATGGCGCCGCGGCGGTATCGCCATGTCAGCCGGGGCGGATGGCGCGGCGGGGGACGGCCCAGCGGATCCGGGTTTCGCCGCGGCGGGCATCGCGGATGGACGCGCTGCCGGGAGACCGTGCTCGGCGGCACCCGCGTGGGCGGAGCTGTCGGTGCCAGCCTGCAGCACGGGTGGTGGCGGAGCCGTCGGGTCGGTGGCCGCCAGCTCCGACGAACTGGCGGAGGCCCCGCCATGGCCGAATGCCGACGCGAGTTCCCGGGGGATTGCGTCGAGCCCGACCGCGTTGGTGATCCGGTCGAGCGGACGCCCCACGCCGAGCACGATGCTGCGGATCAGCCCGGGTGACATGCCTTCGCCGGCATGGACCATGCCGGCGGCGTCGAGGACGAGCAGCAGGCTGAGGCTGGTGACCACAAGCCTGAATGCCTGTCTGGCTGACACCGTGCCGCCGGGCGCGGCCCCTGGCGGGCGGCGGGCGTTATCGGCATCCATCCGCCCGGCATGTCGTGTGCCGGGGAGCAGCGCGGTTGTCTCCGTGTTCAGCTGGATTTTCGGATCGCTGTGCGTGTGCCCGCAGGCCGCCGGCTCCTGAATCGGCTCCAGCTCGCTCATCGTGCCCCCCAACAAGGTTGGAACCTGCTCTTCGTCATCGCTTGACCGGTGCGGCCCGCTGCTTTCATCCACTGTGCTGCTGCTTTGTCCCCGGCGCTTGTGAGGCTGGCTGCCAGAGAACATATGATCATGTTTCTGCTCGCTCCTCCGGCGGCTCCGCGGATCGTTTACGGCGTGTTTCGGATGCCTCGCGACGCATCCACCTGGCAGCCAACAGCCCCCGCAGGGCTGCCAGCGCAGGACTGCCAGCGCCGATCACTCAGAAACGGAAGTAGATAAATGGCGCTACATCCTGCCGGCCGACAATTCCGTGGGCGACCAGGACACACCCGGCGATGACGACGGCCTGGCCGAAGACGCTGAGCTGAGCGAAAATGTCCGCCGCGCGCAGCCGCCAGCTTTTCGGGACGAGCTGGGTGAGAAGCCCGGCGGCGATGGCGAACAGGACGGTACCCGTCACGAGGGGCGCCGGTCCTGATCCCGTCAGCAGCCGGACGAAGATGTCCATGGCGCCCCCGAGGCTGGGGGAACGGAACAGGACCCAGGCCGCGCAGACGAAATGGAAGACGGCCAGGCGCCTGAGCCACAGCCACATGACCGAACGTATCCGGGATGTCCGGGCGGCCGATCCAACGGCGGTGGCGGCGGTCGCCGTGGAGATCGTTATGGTGGTCGCCGGGGCATGGGCTTCGGCGTCGATACGGGCTTCGGGACGGCCGCCGTCCACCGGCGGCGTCCGTGGCGGCGGCACCTCCGGCCATGCGCTGGTCGAGCTGGTCGAGCTGGTCGCCGCTCCCGCTGGAGCAATCGGGCGGTGTGCTCCCCGCGATGGCATGTGAGCGGGTGGCCGGCGATGCTCGGTCCATCTGCGCTCTGCCGCCAGCCCGATCCCGTGCAGAGCGCCCCAGCCGACGTAGGTCCAGGCCGCTCCGTGCCACAGCCCGCCGATGACCATCGTGATCATGAGGTTGGCGTAGGTGCGCCGAGGGCCGCGCCGGTTGCCTCCCAGCGGTAGGTAGATATAGTCCCGCAACCAGCGGGAAAGGGTTATGTGCCACCGTCGCCAGAACTCGCGCAGGCTGGCCGCGGTGTACGGGCGGTCGAAGTTGTCCGGGAAGCTGAAGCCGAGCAGCAGGGCAATGCCGATGGCCATGTCCGAATAGGCGGAGAAGTCGCAGTAGATCTGCACGCCGTAGCCGTAGATCGCGACCAGTACCTCCAGCGACGAGTGCTGGCTCGGGGTGTCGAAGACCGGATCGACGATCTGTGTGGCAAGCAGATCCGCGAGCGCGGTCTTCTTGACCAGGCCGCCGACGATCAGAAAGGCAGCTCGGGTGACCGGCACCTGGCCCGGGTCGCGCGGGGTGGCCAGCTGGGGGATGAACTCACTGGCCCGCACGATTGGCCCGGCCACGAGATGTGGGAAGAAGGCCTGGTAAACAGCGAAGTCGATCGTCTTCGCCGGGCGGATGTGCCCACGCTGGACGTCAATGGCGTATGACATCGCCTGAAAGGTGAAGAAGGAGATGCCGACCGGCAGCGCGACCTGAAGCAGCGGGAGCGGCGCGGGCAGGCCGATGCGGTTGAGCATCCGGTCGACCGAGAGAGCGAAAAAGCCATAATACTTGAACCAGCCGAGCAGGCTCAGATCGCACGCGATCGTCGCGGTGAGGATGCGCCGGTCCGGCCAGCGGGCCAGGGCGAGTGCGGCCGTCTGGTTGACGGCGGTTGAGGCGATCAGGAGCACAACGAACCGTTTATCGGCATATGCGTAGAAGAAGTATGACGCGCCCAGGATGAAGAGCTTCCACCGGCGCGGGTGGGGCATCAGTAGCCAGGAGCCCGCCATGACCGCGGTGAAGAACGCGGCAAACTCGATTGTCGGGAAGAGCATCGATATTCGTCCCCCCGAATATCACGTTGAGCATCAGCTGATTGACTTAAGGTAGCCGAAGGTCTGCTGGTGATGTCATGGTCACGTCCGCCATCGGCGAGGAGGCGTTCATCGGCGGCTGTTCGGTCCCGACTGTTCGGGTCCTGGCTGGGTGCTCGATTGCGTGCGTATGGGTGACCTTTGGTGGAAGTTCGATGGATTGCGAGCGTCAGCGGCGACCGCTCGCTACCTTCCGTCTATGGGCACGGTTCAGGCCAATGGCATCGAAATCGCGTACGAGCTGCACGGTGACCCCAGCGGCCTGCCGCTTCTCATCGTCAGCGGGCTGGGCCAGCAGCTTGTCGGCTGGCATCCTGATCTTCTCCGCGCGATGGTGCGCCGGGGCTTCCAGGTCGTTGTCTACGACAACCGAGACGTCGGGCTTTCCAGTCATTTCGGCCATCTGGGGCAACCTGATCTTATGGCCGCGCTGTCCGGGGACGCCGGCGTCGTTCCCTACCGGCTCTTGGACATGGCGGCTGATGCCGCCGGTCTGATGGACGCTCTTGGCTGGGAGTCCGCGCACATTTTCGGGATTTCCATGGGCGGCATGATCGCCCAGACGCTTGCGCTGCGCTTTCCCGGCCGTGTGCGCAGTCTGACGTCGGCTTCCTCGACCACGGGCAACCATGCGGAAAGCTGGCCGACTCCGGCCGCGGCCGCCGCTTTGCTGCGCCCGGCTGCGGCGGACCGCGAGGCGTTCATGGACGGAGCCGAGGAGGCGTACAGCGTCATCGGCTCCGGAGAGTTCCCCTACGACCGCGCGTGGGTGCGGGAGCGGGCCGGGCTGGCATGGGACCGCGGGTATGACCCGCAGGGGCCGGTGCGACAGCTGATCGCCATCCTGGTTGCCGAGGACCGGACGGCCGAGCTCGGCCAGCTGACGATTCCGACCCTGGTCGTGCACGGTACGAACGACCCGCTCATTCCGGTTGCCGGCGGGCGTCTCACCGCGGCCGCCGTCCCGGCCGCGGAGTTGCTGGAGATCGATGGAATGGGCCACGATCTCCCGCGCCAGGTCTGGGAGCGCCTGTTGGACAAGATCGACGATGTGGTCCACCGCGGTGAAGCGGCCAGGTCCGCAGGTAGGACCGCTATCGCGTAGTCGCATGTGACAGCCGGCGCTTGGGGATCGACGTGTTTCGACAACTGTCATCCTTGTTACTTTCCGTTACGGATCAGGTGGATACCGGGGTGCTCGCTGGGTATGTGACGGCATGACGTTGTATCATTACACGGAAGTAGGAATTGGATAAAATCCCTGCTTCTTGTTCGCATATTGCTTGCGTTGTTATGACCGACTGCTGATCCGACTGGCTGTCACGAGGGGTAAGGGTCATTCGAACAGGTCCGGTATCTGACAGCCGTCCCGCCTGGTTCGGTGGACAACTCGGCTTCGCTGGTAGGACGGTCGAGCGTGGGCGACCGCGATGGTTCGCCCCGTTGGTCGCCGGCCTGGCGATGATCGTGCTGCTTGCGCTGCTCGTCTTGGTGGTAGGGAAAGCAGGTCTGCGAGCGGCCGAACGGGAGCGATTGTCCGACCGTTCTCGACTGGTTGAACGAATCGCCCAAAATGCGTCGAATATTTATGATCCGGGACAATTGCGAACAGCGGTCGAGCGTTTGTCGTTCAGGCCGGGCCAGCCTGATTCCAACGCGCTGCTGCTGCGGCAGTTCCAACTGACGCCCGCTGGCGATCCGAGCCTGCTCGTCGCCCTTGTCGACCCGGCGGGCACGCCTGGGGCCGCGTTTCCCGCGGGGCATCGGCTGTCGATATCTGATCTTGGTGTGGCCTGGTCTGCCGCGCTCGCTGGCCGTGCGGCCGTGTCGCCCGTGTTCGTGCTGGATGACCGGATCGTGCGGGCCACGGTTGTGCCGGTGGGTGCTGGGCCGCCGTGGGCGATATTGGTACAGGTCGCCGACGAGGCGGTGACCCAGCGGCGCAATGAGCAGCTTGTCGCGTTCGCCGGTGCTCCCGGCGGATTCAGCGATCTTGATGCCATGGGCGTCACGCTCTCATCCTCGGACCAGGCGTCGCGGGGCCGGCGTCTGCTGGCACCGGCGGAGCTCACGGGCCTGGTTCCGGGCACGGTCCGGGTATGGACATCAGGCCGCGGCGCGGCACAGGTGACTACTTTCGCTGCCCGCCAGCGGACGACCGGCTACACGACGATCTTCCGGCAGCCCACCGCGCGCCTGTTCGCTGATCCGCGGGCCGAGCAGCGTCGCTATGATCTGCTTCTGTTCGTTATCTGTGCCGTCTGTCTGGGCGGGCTGGTCGCGTTCAGGCTGCGCCGGGAGCGGGCCGCCAAGCGCGGCCGAGCCCGAGCGCACACCGTGCTCGGCGGCATCCGGGACATCATCGTGGTTGCCGGCGAGAACCGGGCGATGACTTTTGTCAGCCCGGCCGTCTGGGACCTGCTTGGTTATGACCCCGCTTACTGGCTCGGTTACCCGCTGACCGACTTCGCGCACGCTGATGACGTGGAGCGGATCGAGCGGTTACTTGCCGAGCCAGGCGGTGGCACCGCTTTCGATGTGCGACTGACCATGGCATCGGGCGCCACGCGCTGGTTCGACCTGGAGACCAGTGACCTCACCGACCATCCGGCGCTGGCCGGTGTGCTGGTCACCTGCCATGAGACAGGGGAGCGCAAGAGCCTACAGGATCAGCTCAGCCATCAGGCGTCACACGACGCGCTCACCGGTATCCCCAACCGGACGCTCTTCACCAGCGAGCTGGCGGCGGCGGCCGGTGCCGCTCGTTCGGGCGGAGCGCCATTCGCGCTCCTGTTCATCGACCTCGATCACTTCAAGCCGGTCAACGACAGCCTTGGTCATGATGCCGGCGACGTGGTGCTGCGGATCGTCGCGGAGCGTCTCGTCCGGATGCTGCGCGATGGTGATGTGGCGGCCAGGCTCGGCGGCGACGAGTTCGGGATCCTGCTCGCGGGTGCGGACGAGGCGTCAGCGGGCGCGGTCGCCGACCGGGTGATCAAATCCATCCGTGCTCCGATAGCGGTTGGAACCTCGGTCGTTCAGGTCGACGTCAGTATCGGGGTCGCGGCCTCGACGTTGCCGCTGGAGGCCCCCGAACATTTCCTGAGCGTCGCGGACCAGGCCATGTACGAGGCCAAGCGGTCAGGCAAAGGCCGGTTCGTCGTGGCGGCCGCCGCGCGGCCCAGCGCGCCAGCGGGCACGCCGGGCGTCGTGGGCCGGTCACAGATTCCCGTTATTGATCTTTCTAGCGAACCGCACCCGACCGTGCCGCACCAGCCCACGGCCGGCACGGCTGACCGACCCCGCCGCGCATCCGGCCGGCCGGCGCCCACCGGCCGGGCTGGCCGCCATGGGTTTGATCGCCTGCTGACTCCCCTGGTCAGCGGCGGCGTCCTGCTCATGCTGGTCACGGTCATCCTGTGGCTGGAGACGCAGGCGCGTTATGGCGCCGAGCACCGGCGCATGGCCGAGCGGACAGGCCTCACGACCATCATGGCCGACTTCTCCGCGCGCATCGCCGACCCGCAGCGCCTGATCGGGCCCGCTTCGCAGGTCCCCTGGTCGCTGACTGACCAGGCACGTGACACCCAGTTGCTGCGGTCGTTCGCCGCATCGGGCTTCGGCGGGAAGAACTATGTCTGGGCGTTGGCTTCTCCCAGCGGGGGAACCCTGGCCGCGCTGCAGCCGTCCGCCACGCCGCTGCCGATCGGCCCGCTGGACGAGGCCTGGCGGACCGCGCTCGGTGGGCGGGCCGGCAACTCACCGGTCATGACTGTCGACGGCGTCCCGCGTGACTACGTCACCATCCCGGTGATCCGGGCAGGCCAGCCAGTGGCTGTTCTCGTCATGGGTGAGTCGCTGCGGGACTCACCGACCCAGGCCAGTCTGGCGGCCGGCGGCATGCTCGGGCCCGGCCTGGGTGGCTTCTCCATTGTGGACTCCGCCGGAGCGGTCATGTTCTCCTGGAACCCCGCGCTGATCGGGCACCAGCTGGCCTTCCAGCACGACCTGGCCGGCCTGCGGGGCGGTGCGGCCAGGCAGATCCACCCGGCTGGAGCCGATGGCCAGGTCACGCTCGCCGCCGTGATCGGAAGCCTGGCCGACGGTGGGTACGTCATCTTCCAGCAACCGGTTTCGGGCTTCTACGGAGACATCCGGTCCGGCCGGTTGCGCGGTGACGTGAGCCTGCTTGCTTGTATCGCCACCGTGGTCATCGGGTTCACCGTTCTCAGCGGTCGGCGGGAAGCGGCACTGCGCCGCGAAGAAGGACGGCTGCAAGCGCTGCTCCACAACGCGCATGACCTTGTACTTACCAGCGGTGAGGACGGCCGCATCACCTTTGTCAGCTCCGCTGTTGAAGTACTGCTCGGATACCGGACCCCGTGCTATGCCGGCCGGCAGCTACTGAGCGTTGCCCATCCGGAGGACCTGGTCACTCTGGCGGAGTTCTGGCGGCTGGCCAGGGAGGTGGGTACCGCCGCGGTCCGCGACGTCCGGCTACGAGCTTTTGACGGTGGGTATCGCTGGTTCGACATCGAGGCAAGCGACCTGCGCGATCAGCCGGAGGCGGCCGGCATCGTACTGACCTGTCACGAAATCGGCGAACGCCGGGCCTTGCAGGATCAGCTGCGCCACCAGGGCCGCCATGACGCTCTCACCGGGCTGCCGAACCGGGCTGCCTTTGTCCGGCGCCTGCACGGCATCGCCGCGGACGGTGCGGTCTCGACGTTCGCGGTGCTATTTATTGATCTTGACCGGTTCAAGCCGCTGAATGACACCTATGGTCATGACGTTGGAGACAAAGTATTGCGGATCATCGGAGCCCGGCTGGGCCGGGCGCGCGGGGAGGAGGATGTGGTCTACCGCCTTGGCGGCGACGAGTTCGCCGTTGTGCTGTGCGATGCGGACGATACGCAGGCTCACGCCGTCGCGGACCGGTTACTTGACACGATCCGTCGGCCTATGTCCGTCGGGGTGGCGGTGGTCAGCGTTGACGCCACCATCGGCATCGCCGTGGCGGAGTCGGCCGACAGCCTCCCGGAGGTCGTCGTTCACAACGCGGATCTTGCCATGTATCGGGCGAAGAAGGCCGGCCGTAACCGTAACGCGGTGTTGATGCCCACCCCGTCGGAAGCCTCAGGTTCGGGACCGGTGGGAACGTCGTCCGCCACGTGCGTGTAGGTAGTCCCGGACGACGTACTGGCCCAGAGCCGCCGGATCCGGGGAAAACACCCGGCCGCCGTTGCGCCGCGCGACCTCGTCGACGAACTGCACCAGCCGCGGTTCGCTGTCGAGCATGAACACGTTGATCGTTGCGCCGCGCCGGGTCAGCCGGTCCACTTCGGCCAGCGTCAACTCAAGGGTTTCCGGTGCGGGCGGCCAGGAGAAGGCGGGTGTGCCGTTGCGCATCAGGTGCGCGGTCGGCTCGCCGTCGGTGACCACAAGTACGACCGGTTCGGAATCCGGATGTTTCGACACCAGCCGGCCCGCGATCATCAGTGCGTGCTGGAGGTTGGTGCCCTGCACCACTTCGGAGTCCAGCCCGGCGAGCTCCACCGGGCGCAGCAGGCGGGCATAGTCGGAAAAACCGACCAGATGGATCGTGTCCTGCGGAAATTTTGTACTGATCAGCGTGTGCAGCGCGAGCGCTGTCGATTTCGCCACCCCCCACGTCCCGCGCAGCGCCATGGAGTAGGACAGGTCGACCAACAAGCACACCACGGCCGAGGTCCGGCGTTCGGTCTCGACGATCTCGAAGTCGCGGACCTCCAGGCGGATCGCTCCGTCCGGGCCGGTCGGCCCCGCCCGCAGGACCGCGTTGCGAATCGTGTGGACCACGTCGATGGGCTGGGTGTCGCCGAAGCGCCATGGCCGGGACGTCCCGGTGAGCTCGCCGGCCGCACCGGCGTCAGCGGCATCATGGTCACCGCGTCCGTGCGCGTCCAGCCGGCGGAAGATACGGGCCAGCGCGGTCTGCCCGATGCGCCGGACAGCCCGTGGGGTCAGTTCCAGCCGGCCGGCGTTGCGGGTCACGAAGCCCTGGCGTTCCAGCTCCTTTTCGATCTGCCTGAGGGCACGCAGATCGTCGACGGCATCGCGGCCGAGCGCCCGCGCGACCGCGTCCGGGTCGATGTCCTCCAGCGACGCCCCGGCGTAGTCCTGGGACAGCGCGGCAGCCAGTTCATCGAGCTCGGCCAGCTCCTGCAACACGCTGGTGGCCTCCCCCAGGCCGAGCGGGGTGTCGCCGGTCATCGGGCTGCGCAGGTGGCCGCGGGTGGACTGGCCCCAGCTGAGGTCGGGGCGGGCGGCCTGGAGCGCATCGCGCAGCCGGGACAGCTCGGTCGTCAGGCCCATGTCGGCCATGGCCGTCGCCATCAGATCGGCCAGTTCCTGCCGTTGCTGCGGGGACAGGCCCGCCATCAGCCGCGCGGCGGCGGCGGCACGCCGCGCCAACGAGTCCACCAGCTCGTCCAGCGAGCGCGGGTTCTCCGGGAAGAAATCACCGAAGGAGCGCATGAAGTCGTCGAAGACCGCATCGGTGTGCTCGCCGCGGGCATCCGCCTCCAGCATGCTGTTGAGTGCGTTCAGCATCTCCGCCACGCGGGCCATGCTCGCGGGGGTGGCGTTTTCCAGCGCCTGTTTCATACCGCGGAACTGGGTGTCGAGCACCTCGCGGCGGAGCAGGTCGGAGATCTTCGCGAACGTCTTGCGGGCGATGGGCGACCGCCACTCGTAATCCGCCAGCGCGTTCACGGCTCGGGCCGGATCGCCTGGCAGCGCGTCGAGCTCAGCCTCGCGCAGGCGGGCGTCGTCGGAAGGGTCGGGGAACAGCGCGGCCCGCTCCTGCCCGACGGCCGTGTCAAGATATTCGCGGATCTGTTTCAGGGTGCCGTCCAGGCGGCCGCGCGCGCGGGTCTCGCGGCGGCGCTGTTCCACCTGGCGGCGCAGATCTTCCAGGCCACGGTGGTTGTGTGTGCCGCGGCGCAGCAGCGCGTCCAGAGCCTCCCGCGGGGTTCTGCCGTTGAGGATGTGCTCGGACATCTCGTCCAGCGCGCCCGCCACGTCGAACGGGTAGGCAAGGGGATCGGGACCGCCGCCCCACGGGCCGTACCGGAATCCCGCCGGTCCGGTCCCGGCGCTCATCCGCCGTACACCGTCCGGCCCGGCAGCTCCTCCTTGGCGAGCCGCCGGTTGAGGTGCAGCCCTTCCATGGCGAGTTCCAGCCCAGCCGCGGCGAGCCCCGGCGATTCCGCGCCGTCGATGCCGAGCCTGCCGAGGATCGCGGCGAACCCCGGCACCGGGCCCACTCGCCGCAGCAGCTCCGCCGCCGGGACGAGATCGCCGGTCTCGACCGGGCCGTCCACTTCGAAACGCCGTTGCAGACCGCTGAGGTCGGTTCCGGCGAGCCGGGCGCGAAAGGTCTCGGCGAGCGCCCGCCGCAGCAGGTGCGCAAGGATCTCATCCTCCCGCCCCTCCTCCAGCTGGTCGAACTCGATCTTGCCGCGGACCGCCGGCACGATGGCCGAGAGGTCGACGACCCTCGCCGTCGGGACGCTCTCGCCGGCCAGCGCGGCCCGGCGCACCGCCGAGGCGGCCACGGTCTCGACGGCGGCCACCGACAGCCGGGCCGATACGCCGGAGCGGCGATCGACCTGTGGCGCGTCGCGCACCAGCCGGGTGAAGCGCGCGACCACCTCGAGCAGGTGTTCAGGCACAGTGGGAAGGCCCAGCGGTGACTCCCGCCAGGACAGCACGGCCTCCTGCCGGATCAGGGCCAGCTCGTCGCCCAGGCGAAGCGGGTAATGAGTGCGGACCTCGGCGCCGAACCGGTCCTTGAGCGGGGTGATGATCCGGCCCCGGTTGGTGTAGTCCTCGGGATTCGCCGAGGCGACGAGAAACAGGTCGAGCGGGAGCCGCAGGAGGTACCCCCGGACCTGGATGTCGCGTTCCTCCAGCACGTTCAGGAGCGAGACCTGGATGCGTTCGGCCAGATCGGGAAGCTCGTTCACGCTGAAGATGCCGCGGTTGGTGCGTGGTATCAGGCCGTAGTGGACGGTCTCCGGATCCCCCAGGGTACGGCCCTGCGCGACCTTGACCGGGTCGACGTCGCCGATCAGGTCACCGACGCTGGTGTCCGGTGTGGCCAGTTTCTCGCCGAACCGTTGGGAGCGGTGCCTCCAGGCGACCGGGGTGTCGTCGCCGAATTCGGTGATCAACAGCCGGCACCGGATGCACGCCGGAGCATAGGGATGATCGTTGATTTCGCAACCAGCGACCACCGGTGTCCACTCGTCCAGCAGCCCCACCAGGGTTCGGATCAGGCGGGTCTTGCCCTGCCCGCGTTCCCCGAGGAAGACGATGTCGTGCCCGGCGAGCAGGGCGCGTTCGACCTGGGGGAGCACGGTGTCCTCGAAGCCGAGGATGCCGGGGAACCGGTTCTCACCATCCGCCATCCGGGCGAGGGTGTTGTTGCGCAGTTCGGTGCGTACGGACCGGTGCTGATGTCCTGAGCCGCGCAGGACGCCGAGCGTTGTCGGTTCAGGGGACTGCGGGGCCTGAGGCCCGGACAGATCGAGCACTAGTTGACGGTACGTCCCCGCGCTCTCATCCGCAGGGAAGTC
>NZ_CAKJTP010000024.1:30962-45451 GCF_917627335.1 Protofrankia sp. CiT1
AAGCCGGCGGTGGGCTGGTCCGGATGGCGGGCGGGGCTGGCTGCGTCCCGGGCCGTGCGATCATGGCGTTGGGCGGCGGGCGAGACACGATGGCAGAGACACCCAGGCCGCCAAGGACACGGTCGCACGGCCGGAAGCCCGGAGCGGACCAGCGGAGATACGTGGAGATCAGCGGTGGTAAGGCGCCACCGAGACGATCGCGACCCGGGCCGGGCGGCCGTTGGGCAAGGTGTAGGTCACGGTGTCACCTGCCTTGTGGCCGGCAACCGCTCCACCGAGCGGTGACTGCGCCGAGTACACCTCAAGTGATGTGCTGTGATCCTCGCGGGATCCGATCAGGAACTTCTCGGTGTCGTCGTCCCCGGGGAAGCGGACCTCGACTACAGTGCCCGGACCTGCCGCGCCGTTGAACTGCGGAGCTTCACCGACTCGCGCGTCACGCAGCAGATCGGTGAGCTGCCGGATGCGCGACTCCATCTTGCCCTGTTCTTCCTTGGCCGCGTGGTAGCCGCCGTTCTCCTTGAGGTCGCCCTCCTCGCGAGCAGCTTCGATCTTGTTGGCGATCTCGACACGACCGGTCCCGGTGAGGTGGTCGAGCTCCCCGCGGAGCCGGTCGTACGCCTCCTGGGTCAGCCACGTCTGCTGCGACACGCGTCACGCTCCTTACGTTGCCTGGGGCCGCCGGCCGCGCGAGCCAGAACCATGATCTCTGCTCTGCCGGTCGCCGGTATCTCGATGGGCCGCACGCATATGACCGGATTATGACGAGTTCGGCTGTATCTCGTTCGGTCCATCGTTGGGTCGGAATTGTCTATTTGATGATAAAAATTGATAGGAAGATGGAGCTTGTCAGAACTGGGGATGGTTGGGTCAGGGTTGGAAGTACAGGCGGGGGCAAACGCCCAGCCTAACAGTTGGCGATCCCAGTCGGGAAACTCCGCGTAGGCAAGCGTCATTGCTTGCCGTACGCGACGAATCAGGGCACGGCTGTGCCCTGATCGCGCGTCAGCATTCCCATGCGGTTGTCAGCCGGCGCGGGTGATCTGACAGTCCTCGACCTCGACCACGTTCGCCTCCTGGGATGTGGTCACTGTGACCTTTACGGTCGTGACCCGCTGGCCGTTTGTAGCCGGACCGACGACGATGTCGGTGCGCCGGCCGACGATCTGGTTATCCCGGGAGCGTGCGCGGACAGTGCATTGTGCCACGGCGTTGGGTGACTTTTCCACATCGAACGTCAGCTGCGCCTGCGTCCCACTGATCCGGAAGGCACGGGTGGCGTAGTCGAGCCGATCCGGCCGGCCCTGGACCCACCCGGCGCCGACCGCCGCGAGCACCACGACGAGGAGCGCCGCCAGCAGAAACCAGGGAGCCACTCTCATGCCACCAAGCCACGGGATATCGAGCCAGCGCAACGGGAAGCGAGGCGCGCGCGGCCCTCCCGGCTGGGGGGCGTGCGGCGGCTCGGTCGGCGAGGTCGCTGGAGGCATCGGGGACAATGGTGGCATGTCTGAGGCGACCAGCGGGGATGGCCTGCGACTCATGGCGGTGCACGCCCACCCCGACGACGAGTCCAGCAAGGGCGCGGCGAGCATGGCCCGTTACGTTCATGAGGGCGTCGAGGTACTCGTGGTGACCTGTACGGGCGGTGAGGCGGGCACCGTGCTGAATCCCGATCTTGACCGACCGGAGGTCCACGCGCGCCTGCCAGAGCTGCGGCGGGCCGAGATGGAGCACGCGCGCCGCATTCTTGGAGTCCAACAGGTCTGGCTGGGCTTCCACGACTCCGGTCTGCCAACGGGCGACCCGCCGCCGCCGCTGCCGGCAGGATGCTTCGCGCTCCTGCCGCTGGCTGACGCGGCCAGGCCGCTGATCAAACTGATACGGGAGTTCCGGCCACAGGTTGTGGTCACCTATGATGAGAATGGCGGTTATCCTCATCCTGATCACATCATGAACCACAAGATCACGGTTGAGGCGTTCGAGGCCGCGGGCGACTCGCGGCGTTATCCGGAGGTCGGCGATGACGCCGGTCTGTCGCCTTGGCAGCCCTTCAAACTTTACTATCACCAGACGTTCCACAAGGCGCGCCTGCTTGCCCTGCACGACGCCATGGTCGCCAGCGGGCGCGAATCGCCTTATGCCGACAGCCTGCTGAAGTGGGCAGACCGTGCGGGTGACTCCGGTCGGATCACCACCAGGGTGCCGTGCGGGGACTTCTTCGAGACCCGCGACCGCGCGCTGCTGGCCCACGCGACCCAGGTGGACCCGAACGGGCCGTGGTTCCGTATCCCGCTCGAGATCCAGCGCGAGGTATGGCCGACCGAGGATTACCAGCTCGCCCGATCGTTGATCGAAGTGGGCACGTTGCCCGAGAGCGACCTGTTCAACGGGATCCGCTGACCAGCCTGACCAGCCTGACCGCATCGGGCGGCGGTGCCGGCTAACGCTCGGGCCGCCGTTGTAACCGTTCCGAGACGTTCCGAGACGTTCCGAGACGTCCCGAGACGGCCCGGGGACCGGGGCACGGCCGCGGGCCATCGGTCGTTGCTGGTGACAGGATGTTCTCTCATTGCGGCATCCAGCTCCGCACATACGAACGCACGGCTCATATGGCAAAGATGAGAGGATCATGTCATGGCGATCTGGGATCGTCTGCGCACTACTACCACGTCCATGCAGCAGCAGCTGAACGCCAAGAAGAACGATCTCAAAAGCGGTGCCTTCAGGGATGCGAGCATGGCCATGTGCGCGCTGGTCGCCGCCGCCGACGGCAGTATCGACCCGGACGAGCGCCGTAAGGTCGCCGCGCTCATCGGGTCGAACGAGGTGCTGCAGAACTTCCCGGCGGAGCAGCTGCAGCAGAAGTTCAACGACTACTGCGTCAGGCTGCAGACCGACTTCGACTTCGGCAAGGTCAGCGTGATCCAGGACATCGGCAAGACCAAGAAGAAGCCGGCCGAGGCACGAGCGGTGATCCAGATAGGCATCGTCATCGGAGGCGCTGACGGTCACTTCGACAAGTCCGAGCAACAGGTTGTCCGGGAGGCCTGCTACGCGGTGGGACTGGACCCCAATGAGTTCGACCTCTGACCGCCAGGCACCGGGCGTCTCCTCGATCGTGCCAGGCATCCGGCCGGAGCCCGGCGATACCAGGCCGAGCCGGCACCTGACCACGTTGTCCGGCTGGCCGGCGTAGGGTCGAGGGGTGACAGAGGCGGGACGGGCCCTTGCCCTCGGGGTCAGCGCTGGCGCGGGCGGCTTTCTCGTGGTCCTGCTGTTGGGCCTGGCGGCTGTCGGTCTCTTCGTGATGATGTCGCGTAGCCTTGTACGGCTGCGTGGCAACGTCGCCGACGGACGCTTCGGTGAGCGCGGGACGCATCAGGACAGGCCTTCCGGCGTCCATGGCTCCGGCAGCGATATTCCAACTCAGAACTCGGCCGAGCCCGACTAGGGCGTGTTTCGCAAGCGCCGTCTGTCCGGCTCGCCGCGACCAGGCGGTCGCTGGCCGTGTTCTCAGCCACACCGGTACCACGCATCCGGTATCGGTGTGGCCCGCGGCCTTGCCGGGAACCACCTGGACGCGGCTCCCTGATCGGACGACGGCTTCCGAAACACGCCGCGGCTCGTCGCTGGCTGGGCGGCGCGGTCCGGTAGGGCTGACACCTGATGGGGGACAGCGCGCACAGTGAAGCACCCAAATCTTGCGGAACTGCTCGACCTGTTACTGGATGCGGGCAGCTGGAGCTGTTGGGACACCGCCCCAGCGCGGCCTGCCAGCGGCGCCGCCTACCGGCGGGACCTGTCGCGGGCCGCGGAACGAAGTGGCGCGGACGAGTCGATCCGCACCGGCGCGGGCCGGGTGGCTGGCCACCGGGTCGCCATCGTGGCCAGCGAGTACGGCTTTCTCGGCGGCAGCGTGGGCGTTGTCGCGGCAGAGCGGGCCACCGCCGCGATCGAACGGGCCACCGCCGAGGAACGGATACTGCTCGCGCTGCCCGCGAGCGGCGGCACCCGGATGCAGGAGGGCACACCCGCCTTTCTACGGATGCTGACGATCAGCGGTGCTATCGCCGAGCACCGGGCGGCCAGCCTGCCGTACCTGGTCTACCTGCGCCACCCCACCACCGGAGGAGTGCTCGCGTCCTGGGCGTCGCTCGGGCATGTCACCTTTGCCGAGCCCGGCGCGTTGGTCGGCTTCCTTGGCCCCCGGGTGGTTGAGGCGCTCACTGGCACGACGTTCGCGGCTGGGACGCAGAGCCCGCGGGAACTGCGCCGGGCCGGTGCGCTCGACGCTCTCGTCGCTCCTGCTGATCTGCGGGAAGCTGTACGGCGGGTGCTGACCGTTGTGACGGCCGACCGTGGCCCCGCGACAGTGCGCGGCGGCGTAGGGAAACCGCCGGCCCGCGTCGCCGCGGCCGCCGCGAGGGATCCGTGGGCGTCGGTGCTCGCGACCCGGGCGCCCGATCGCCCCGGGCTGCGCGAGTTCCTGGCTGCCTCGACAAGCGACCTCACCTCTCTTGGCGCGTCCGAGCTGGGCCACGGACCTGACGTGCCCGGCACACCGATTGTCACGGCGCTCGCCCTGCTGCGCGGGGCCCCCTGTGTCGTCATCGGCCAGGACCGGACGGCCCAGCGTCATCGGCCCATCGGGGTGCGTGATCTACATGCGGCACGACAGGCGGTGCAACGCGCCGCGGATCTACGTTTGCCCGTGGTCACCGTCATCGACACGCCCGGGGCGGAGCTTTCGCCGGAGGCGGAACGTGACGGGCTCGCCACGACAATCGCGCATTGCCTCGCGGCGCTGATGAGCGCACCGGTGCCGACGGTGAGTGTGCTACTCGGCCAGGGGACGGGTGGTGCCGCGCTGGCGCTGCTGCCGACGGACGTTGCGGTCGCGGCCGAGGACGCCTGGTTGGCTCCGTTGCCGCCGGAGGGCGCGTCCGTGATTATGCACCGTACCGTCGACCGCGCCGCCGGCCTGGCCCGCGAAATGTTCATTACCGCTGATGACCTGCGCCGGCTCGGCATCGTCGACCTGATTCTTCCCGGTCCGGATGCCCCTGGTGGTGCCGACCTGGGAACCCGGATCTCCGTCGACGTCCGCGGCCGGATGACCGATATTGCCGATGGCGCCGTTGAGCTCCTGCGGACCGTCGGGGGACAGCACCCGGCAACGAGACTGGCGGCCAGGCGCGAACGCTATCGCCGCCTGCCGCCGTGAGGCCGCACACTGCCTCGCCGTGCGGCCGCACGCCCGGCCCGCACGGCAGGACATCGTCAGCGTGGCTGTCTGCCGCCGGGCCGACCGGGCCGGGGATCAGGTGGCCCGCTCAGCGAACAACAAAATTGATGAGTTTGTCCCTGACGACGACTGTTTTGAGGAGCGTGCTGTCGGAAAGGGCGTGCAGCACGGCCTGGGAAGCCCTCGCGGCGGATTCGACTACCGCGTCATCCGCGCCGGCCGGCACTTCAACGCGATCTCGCACCTTGCCGTTGACCTGGCACACGATCAGCTTTGTCTCAGAGGCCAGCAGGGTCATATCCGCAAGCGGCCAGGAATCCTCCCACACACGCCGTCCAGTGAGCAGCTCGTAGACCTCGGAGGAGATGTGCGGGGCAAAGGGAAAGAGGAGCGACGCCCCCGTGGCGACCGCGTGCCGGAGAGCCGCCGGACTCGCTCCGTCCCGTTGTGCCCGGCTCACTGAGTTCGACAGCTCCATGACGGCCGCTATGGAAATGTTGAAGGCGAACTTCTGGGTCATGCTCTCGGTTACGCGGACGATTGTCTCCGCGACCTTCCGGTTCAGCCCGGTGTCGATCTGGTGGGTGTCGCCCGCGGCCGGCGCCTGAGTTGTCTCCGCAAGCTCCCGGCCGAGGCGCAGCAGCCGGCGCAGGAAGCGGTAGACGCCCTCGATTCCCTCGTCGGACCAGTCGGCGCCTGTATCGGGCGGCCCCATGAAGAGCACGTAGCATCGAGCGGTATCCGCACCGTAATGCTTCACGATCCGCACGGGTGAGACGACGTTTCCGCGGGATTTGGACATCTTGGCGCCGTCTTTTGTGATCATTCCCTGGGTAAAGAGCTTCGCAAACGGTTCCGCAACGGGGACTTTGCCGAGGTCGTACAGGACCTTGGTGAGGAAGCGCGCGTACAGCAGGTGCAGGATCGCGTGTTCGATACCGCCGATGTACTGGTCGACTGGCATCCACTCGGCGAGCGCGTTGAAATCCCAGGCCTGCTCGGTGTTGGTTGGATCACAGTAACGGAGAAAATACCAGGACGAGTCGACAAAAGTGTCCATTGTGTCGGTCTCGCGGCGGGCGTGTCCACCGCAGGCCGGGCACGTCACGTTGACCCAGTCGTCCGCGGAGGCAAGCGGGGAACGTCCCTTGGGCGCGTAGTCCTCGATATCGGGCAGGTGGACCGGTAGCTGTTCGTCGGGCACCGGGACCAGTCCGCATGACTGGCAGTGGACGATTGGTATCGGGCAGCCCCAGTATCGCTGCCGTGATACGAGCCAGTCACGAAGCTTGTAACTCACCGTTTGGCATCCGGCACCTTCGGCCGCGAGCCACGAGGTTATGGCCGCGCCCGCCGCGGCGCTGGTCAGGCCGTCGAACTCGCCTGAGGAGCGGAGCGTGCCCGCCCCGGTGTAAGGAAGCTGCCCGGCGGCGGGGCCGTCCGGGTCGTCGGGGGTTATCACCTGGGTGATGGGGAGCCCGAACGCACGCGCGAACGCGTAGTCGCGTTCGTCGTGGGCCGGCACGGCCATGACAGCGCCGGTCCCGTACTCCATGAGGACGTAGTCGGCGACGTAGACGGGGATATGTTCGTTGTTCGCCGGATTGATCACATGGCGGCCGAGGAAAACGCCGGTCTTCGGCTTGTCGGCTGCCCCCCGCGTGTCGTTTGTGCTACGCAGCGCCTGGTTGACGTATTCGCGGACGGATTCTTCCTGTGGGGTGCCGGCGGCGAGCCGAAGGACGTCTGGATGTTCCGGTGCCAGCACGAAGAAAGTAGCACCGAACAGGGTGTCCGGACGAGTCGTGAAGACGTGGTACTGTTCGCCCGTCTCCACACAGGAGAATATCACCTCGGCGCCCTCGGACCGGCCGATCCAGTTCCGCTGCATTGTCTTCACGTGTTCCGGCCACTCGATCTCGTGCAGGCCGGCGAGCAGCCGGTCCGCGTAATCAGTGATCCTGAAGAACCACTGCTCGAGCTGGCGTGCTTCAACCTCGGTGCCGCATCGCTCACAGCGCCCGCCGACGACCTGTTCGTTGGCAAGGACGGTGGCGTCCTTGGGACACCATTTGACGGCGGCGTTCTTGCGGTATGCGAGGCCCTTCTCGAACAGCCGCAGAAATATCCACTGCGTCCACCGGTAGTACGATGGCTGGTGTGTGGCGAGCTCGCGCGACCAGTCGATGGAGATTCCCCATTCACGGAACTGCCGCGCAAATGACGCTATTGACTCGTCGGTGGATTCTTTGGGATGCTTTCCCGTGCGAATCGCGTGGTTCTCGGCCGGCAGCCCGAAGGCGTCGTATCCCATGGGATGAAGCACGCGCCGGCCATTGCGGCGCATGAAGTGCGCGACCGCGTCACCCACGGCGTAGTTCTTGAGGTGCCCAATATGCGGCTCGCCACTCGTGTAGGGAAGCATCTCAAGTACGTAGGCGGCCCCGCCGGACTCCGTGAGGTTGTTGGACACCTGCCAGGTGCGCTCACGGTGCCATATATCTTGCCACTTCTTGTCGATCTCACGAAAATCCGGGGCGTCCATCTATCTACCTTATCCATCATTCAGCAGGCGGAGCTTCATCCTATGCCCTCGGTGGGTGGCGCGACTCGACGCCATCGTGCGGCAGGCGGAGCCGTGGCCGGCCGGCCCTGGGCCGGGACGATTCCGTTCGAGGCACCTGGCCGGCGCAGGGGATGCCGCCGCCGCAGGTACTGGGAGCAGAGCAGGCCGAGCGCGGCCGAGAGGAGATGACCGGCGGCGGTGAAGTCGGGCTCGCGCGCCATGTCGAGAGCGAGCCCGGCGGTCAGAGCACCAGCCAGCGGCCAGCGCCGGCCCGGCGGCAGGGCTGCGGTGAGCACCGCACCACAGGCGATCAGACCGTAGCTCGCGCCGACGTCGACGGCATCGGTGACCGAGTCGTCGACGAGCCGCATGGCCCGGCCGGCCACGAGGCCACCGGCGACGAGCAGGCTCGCTCCGATGTGGCCGGTCGCGAATACTCCGAGTGCCGGCCTTGAGCCGATCATCCGTTCCAGCGGCGCGACAACCGCGGCCACCGCGGCGGCTGACGGGAAGAAGCTGACGCCGTCAAGCCAGCAGGCGCTGGCCAGCAGGACGTAGAGCGGGCGGGTCCGCAGCCCGGTCAGGTTGGTGGAGTGAGCGACCAGGATGCGGTGATAGAGCTCGAAATCGAGGGTGTGGGCGACCGCGAGGGCCGCTGAGGTGGCCGCCAGGACAACAATGTAGATCATTGCCAGTGGCGCGGTATGCCACGCCTGGCGTAGCAGGTCCCAGCCGGCGCGCGGGACCGGCCATGGGAACGAGGGCGGCCATGCGAACGACGGCGGCCATGGCGGCAGACCGGGATCCCTCTCCCGCCGTGACGTTTGCGACGGTTCCGCCCGGGCCCAGGGCCAGCAGGACGACCGGAAGGGCAGGCCGGGGACGTCGCGCAACAGAATCCGGTGGGCATACACCACATGGAGTTCAATGTCCGGGAGGCGGCCACGCTTCCCCGGCAACGGGAATGCTGGGCACATGCCGAACCACCTTGTTGATCAGACCTCACCCTACCTGCTCCAGCACGCCGACAACCCGGTCGACTGGTGGCCATGGGGCGCCGACGCATTCACCGAGGCCACCGATCGTGGCGTCCCGGTGCTGTTGTCCGTGGGCTATGCGTCGTGCCATTGGTGCCACGTGATGGCCCACGAGTCGTTCGAGGACGCGACAACCGCGGCATTCATGAACGAGCACTTCGTCAACATCAAAGTTGACCGCGAGGAACGGCCTGACGTCGACGCTGTCTACATGGACGTCACCGTCGCCCTCACCGGCCACGGTGGCTGGCCGATGACGGTCTTCCTCACACCGGCAGGTGAGCCGTTCTACGCTGGTACCTACTTCCCGCCGGCGCCGCGGGCGGGGATGGGGTCGTTCCGGCAGGTGCTCGAGGCGGTGACGAGCGCATGGCGGACGCGCCGGGACGAGGTGACCGCCTCCGGCGCGGGCATCGCGCGTCAGGTCGCCGCGGCAGCCGATGCCGCGGGCGGGCCGCCGGCCCCGTTCACCGCGCGGCTGCTCGATGCCGCGGTCGAGCAGGCAGGGCGGGCCTTCGACCCGGTGAACGGTGGTTTCGGAACGGCACCGAAGTTCCCGCCGTCCGCGCTGCTGGAGATGTTGCTGCGGCACTGGGCCCGCACCGGGGACGCCGCGAGCCTGCGTATGATCACGGCCACCTGCGAGGGAATGGCTCGTGGTGGGATTTACGACCAGCTTGCCGGCGGCTTCGCCCGTTACAGCGTGGATGCCACCTGGACCGTCCCCCACTTCGAGAAGATGCTCTACGACAACGCCCAGCTGCTGCGGGTTTACCTGCACCTGTGGCGGGCGACCGGATCCGCGCTGGCCGAGCGGGTCACCCGTGAGACCGCGGCCTTCCTGCTGGGCGAGCTGCGGACCCCCGAAGGCGGGTTCGCCTCCGCGCTGGACGCGGACACGACCGTGGCCACCGCGCCTGGTGCTGGCGGGCATGCCGCTGAGGGTGCCACCTACGTCTGGACGCCGGCCGAGCTTGTCGACGTCCTCGGCCAGGACGACGGGGCCTGGGCCGCGGGTGTCTTCGGTGTCACCGCCGCGGGAACCTTCGAGCATGGCGCATCCGTGCTGGCACTCGCCGCGGACGCCGATGATCCCGCCAGGTTCACCCGGGTGCGGGCCCGGCTCGCGGCGGCGCGGGCGCGCCGGCCCCAGCCCGCTCGGGACGACAAGGTCGTCGCGGCGTGGAACGGCCTCGCGATCGCCGCGCTGGCCGAGGCCGGCGTGCTGCTGGCGGAGCCGGGCTGGGTGACCGCGGCCGTCGAGGCGGCAACGCTGCTCCTCGACGTCCACTGGGTGGCGGGCCGGTTGCGCCGGACAAGTCGGCACGGCCGGGCCGGCACCAACGCCGGGGTGCTGGAGGACTACGGGGATGTTGCCGAGGGCCTGCTCGTCCTGCACCAGGTCACCGGTGATGACCGGTGGTTGGCGGCGGCCGGTGACCTGCTTGGTGTCGCATGCGCGCACTTTGTCGCGGCTGACGGTGGATTCCACGACACCGCGGACGACGCCGAGCGGCTGTTGCGCCGGCCGCGGGACTCCGCGGACTCGCCGGCACCGTCCGGCCAGGCGGCGATCACGGGCGCACTGCTGACCTACGCGGCGCTGACGGCTTCCCGCGACCATCGTGAAGCGGCTGAGCGGGCACTTGCGGCTCTGGTGCCGATGTTCGGCAGGAACGCGTCCTTCGCCGGATGGGCGGGTGCGGTTGGTGCGGCGTTTCTCGCCGGACCGGCTGAGGTGGCGGTTGTCGACCGGCCGGACCTGGAAGGACTCGCCCGGCTCACCACCGCGCCGGGCGCGGTCGTGGTGACCTCCGGGCCGTTGGCACACGGTCGGGCCGCCGGGGTCCATGTGTGCCGAGGCTTCGTGTGTGAGCGGCCCGCGACCACGGCCGAGGCAGTGCGTGAGCAGCTGGGGGTCAAGGTCCTTCCAGTGTCTTCGAGGAATGTCTGATGCCTGCTTCCAGTTGCTCGTGTATCACTTGTAAGTATGTAATCAACCAGGAGGTGCGTGATGCACGGGAGCCAACATCGAGAACAGATGGCGAGGAGGCACGGCATGGCGGGATCGCGCGGGCGCGGCCACGGTCGCTGGGGCGAGCGTGAGCAGGCGCCACCCGCGGACGACGCGCAGGCATGGTTCACCGGGCGACTGCCCGACGAGTGGTTCAACCGCCCGGTCACGGTGACCGTGGATCGGGATGAGATCATTGTTGTGGGCACGGTGCCCGCTCCCGACGTCGAGTCTGACGACCAGGCCGCGGTGGCCGCCGCGGAGTCGGGCCGGATCCGGCGTTTCCGCGAGGCGACCCGGGACGCCCGGATCGCGATCGCGCGGGAGGCGGAGCAGCGTTATCTGCGCAAGGTTGCGTGGGGGGTGACAGCGGGTGGCACAACCGAGTTGTTCACGACACTGTCCGTTCCGGTAATGACCCGGCTTCGGCAACCGGAACGCCATGTTCTTGACACGTTGGTCGACTCGGGGGTTGCGCGCAGCCGCAGCGACGCGCTCGCGTGGTGCGTCCGTCTCGTCGGTGAAAACGCCCAGCCATGGCTCACCCGTCTGCGGGAGGCTATGGAGAAGGTCGAGCAGGTTCGCGCCGAGGGTCCTGAACTGTGAGAATCCGGCTGGCGCCCAGCGCCGGTCGCTCTTAGTGGTCGCCGCCGGGGGGAGCGTCGTCCGTTGGCGTGCGGGTGTTTTCCCCGGTTATGGAGTTTGTCTTTCCGGTGACCGGCGCCGGCCGGGCGCCGGTCACCGGCATCAGGTCATGTCGCGTAAATGGCGAAGATGACGGCAATGTAGTGGCACGCCGCCGCGACGATTGTGAAGGCGTGGAAAACCTCGTGGTAGCCGAACGTCCCCGGGGCCGGGTTTGGGCGTTGGGCCGCGTAGACGAACGCCCCGATGCTGTAGAGGACGCCACCGACAATGATCAGGACCAGCGCTGTCACGCCCGCGGTGTGCAGCAGCTGAGGTATGACGAAGACCGCCACCCAGCCCAGGGCGATGTACAGCGGCACCATCAGGAAACGGGGTGAGTGCAGCCAGAGCATCCGCAGCCCGATCCCGACCGCCGCGCCGCTCCAGACGATCGTGAGTATGGTCCGCGCGGTCTTCGGTGGCAACGACAGCAAGGTCAGCGGTGTATACGTCCCGGCGATGAAAATAAAGATCATTGAATGATCGAGCCGCTTCATCAGCGAGCGGGCGCGTGACGTTGCCCACATTTTTCGATGGTAAAGCGCGCTGGTGCCGAACAGAAGGGCGATGCTCAGCGCATAAATACCGACGGCCAGGCGCGCGCGGAACGTGCCGGCCAAGGCCACCGCGATTACACCGAGTGCCACGCTGACCGGGAACGCGCCAGCGTGCAGCCAGCCGCGCATCCGTGGTCGTACCAGGTCATGGGGATGCTTGCCGAAGTCATGTCCGGGTACCGTTGTGGTCACGTGGTGACCGTATCTTGCGTCAGCTCTCCTTACTACCCGCCGCGCTACCCGCCGTGAATGTTGCCGTCCGCATTCGGTTTCGCAGCGTGACGGATCTGCCCCGCCGCGAGGCGCGTCGACCGCGCGACTGTCAGAAGCTCCCACGGTAGAGTCAAAAGATCCTGTACCCGGCCTCGAATCGCCCAAGCCGTGGTGGACTCGCTATGTAGTGCACAGTGGGGTGTCGGCACGTTGTTGCGGGTTCACTACGCATGCGTTCCGCGATCCCGGGCACGAGTGGGCCTGCCATGGCAGGGACCTATGGCGACACGGCGAGGCCGTGGTGGGCTCAACTCAAGCGGAGGTGGGAGCTGTGACGACCGCGGCGCAGATTCCGGGGCTGGACGCTGCCCCGACTAGGCATGCCGGGCTGATTGCCTGGGTACGCGAGATCGCCGAACTCGCCCGACCGGAACGCATCCAGTGGTGTGACGGTTCTGACGCGGAGTACGCGGAACTCGCGCGATTGCTGGTCGACAAGGGCACTTTTGTGCCATTGGACGAGGAGAAGCGTCCAGGTAGTTTTTTCGCGGCTTCTGATCCCACCGACGTTGCCCGGGTTGAGGACCGTACCTACATCTGCTCGCGCGATCCCGCGGACGCCGGACCGACCAACAACTGGATCGACCCGGATGAGATGCGGGCAAAGCTGCGTGGTCTTTTTGCGGGCAGTATGCGCGGGCGCACGATGTATGTCGTGCCCTTTTGCATGGGCCCGCTGGGCTCACGAATTTCCGCTCTTGGTGTTGA
This sequence comes from Protofrankia sp. CiT1, assembly GCF_917627335.1. NCBI lineage: Bacteria > Bacillati > Actinomycetota > Actinomycetes > Frankiales > Frankiaceae > Protofrankia > Protofrankia sp. CiT1. The sequence goes on from NZ_CAKJTP010000024.1 coordinate 44,053, forward strand.
AATCACCGACTCGCCGTATGTTGTCGCGTCAATGCGGATGATGACACGAATGGGCGCTCCCGCTCTCGAGCAGCTGGGTACGGACGGGTTCTTTGTCCCGTGTGTGCACTCGTTGGGCGCGCCCCTTGAGCCGGGCCAGGCCGATGTCCCGTGGCCGTGCAACCCGACGAAGTACATCACGCACTTTCCGGAGACCCGGGAGATCTGGTCGTTTGGATCCGGCTATGGTGGGAATGCCCTGCTGGGCAAGAAGTGCTATGCGTTGCGGATCGCCTCGGTAATGGCCCGCGACGAGGGCTGGCTGGCCGAGCACATGCTTATTCTCAAGTTGACGTCGCCGACAAACCAGGTGCACTTCATCGCGGCGGCCTTCCCGTCGGCCTGCGGCAAGACCAATCTCGCAATGATCATTCCGACGTTGCCGGGCTGGCAGGCCGAGACTGTCGGTGACGACATCGCCTGGATGCGTTTTGGGGATGACGGCCGGCTGTACGCGGTGAACCCGGAGGCCGGCTTCTTCGGCGTGGCACCGGGTACGGGTATCGAGACCAACCCGAACGCCATCGAGACCCTGTGGGGGAACACGGTCTTCACCAACGTCGCCCGCACTGACGACGGGGACGTCTGGTGGGAGGGGCTGACCAGGGACAAGCCCGCGCACCTCATCGACTGGAAGGGGCGTGACTGGACGCCGGAGGCCACCGAGCCGGCCGCCCACCCCAACGCCCGCTTCACGGTGCCCGCGAGCCAGTGCCCGACGATCGCGGCGGAGTGGCAGGACCCGAAGGGCGTCCCCATCTCGGCCATCCTGTTCGGAGGGCGTCGAGCGACCGCGGTTCCGCTGGTGACCGAGGCACCGACCTGGCAGCGCGGGGTGTTCTTCGGCTCGATCGTCGCGTCCGAGACGACCGCGGCCCAGGCCGGAGAGATCGGCAAGCTGCGGCGCGACCCGTTCGCGATGCTGCCGTTCTGTGGCTACAACATGGCGGACTACTTCGCGCACTGGCTGGCGATAGGTCGCAAGGCCGATCCGGAGAAACTGCCGCGGATCTACTATGTCAACTGGTTCCGCAAGAACGCGCAGGGCCGGTTCATGTGGCCGGGCTACGGCGAGAACAGCCGGGTCCTGGCCTGGGTTGTCGGCCGGCTCGAAGGCCAGGCCGATGGGGTGGAGAGCCCGCTGGGCATCCAGCCCACCGCCGAGGCACTGCCCACGGAAGGCCTCGACGTCGCGCCTGAGGAGCTCGCCGAGCTGCTCACCCTTGACACCGAGGTCTGGAAGCGGGAAGCGGAGCTGATTCCAGAACACTACCGGACCTTCGGGGACGGGCTTCCCGCCGAGTTGTGGGCCGAACAGGAGGCCTTGGTCGCCCGCCTGAAGGACTGACGACCACTCGCC
>NZ_CAKJTP010000024.1:45656-48363 GCF_917627335.1 Protofrankia sp. CiT1
TTATGGTTTTTCGCGCACTCGGATGCTGTTGGGCTCGTATGGCTCTGGACGGGATGTCGTAGTGGTCATTACCATGCTGTGTCTGCCGGCGTTTTCATGACGGTTTTTCACGATTACGGTGGACTTCTGTGGTCAGCATGCGGGGCACGGTGCTGCCGGCCGGATCGGCGTCCGCTATGCGCCATGAGCACGGCTTCGGCCGTTGTCGTTCTGGCCGGGCCCTGTCTTGCCCGCCACTCGCCGGCCGGTCCGGTGGTGACGTTCATATGAACGGCGGACTACATCGTTGTCCAAGGCTGCTCGATCCGGATTAGGCGATCAACCTGTTGTGTCTGGGACACAGGCGGTTTCGCCCGGCATCACTATATGGTCGGTGACCGTCGCCGAGTGTGTTGTGCAAAAATGGTCGCCTTTTCGAGGCGAGGGAGCTAGCGTGTGACCCTGGGTTCCGCTGGCGGACGTTACCGAAGGACGATCCGTCGGGTGGATCCAGCTGGCTCAAGTTGTGGTCCGGCACTGGGCTGGACCACTCGGGAGGCCCCTCGGTGCCGCATTCGCGACAACGCCAGGAGGCCGGTACCCGGCCCCCTGTGGGGCTTGGTCCCGGACTTCCTCCGAGTAAGCGGGTGGGCGTGTGCCACGAACGCATGTCGTCGACACAAGCGTGCTCTTGTCTGATCCTGGTGCGCTGCTGCGGTTCGCGGAGCACAATGTTGTGCTTCCGCTGGTTGTCGTAGGGGAGCTGGAAGGTAAGCGGAACCATCCCGAACTGGGTTGGTTCGCCCGTGAAGCCCTTCGTTTGCTTGACGACCTACGAATCCGCCATGGTCGGCTGGATCAGGCGTTGCCGTTGGATGACGGTGGAACTCTGCGGGTTGAGCTAAACCACAGTGACCCGGCTGTGCTCCCGCCGGGGTTTCGGGTGGATGACAATGACTCGCGCATTCTGGCGGTAGCGCTCAATCTTGCTCGGGAGGGCGACGAGGTAGTTCTTGTCACAAAAGATCTGCCGCTGCGGGTAAAGGCGTCCGCGGTGGGGCTCGCGGCCGAGGAGTACCGGGCGCAGAGCCCGGTGGACTCGGGCTGGAGCGGCATGGCCGAGCTCGCCGTCTCCCAGGATGACCTGGATCGGCTCTACGCCCGGGAGACTGTCGAGATAGCCGAGGCGGCCGGGCTGCCCTGCCACACCGGTTTGGTGCTCACCGCCGCCGGCGGCAGCGCCTCGGCGCTCGGACGTGTGACGGCGGACAAGAAGGTGTGCCTCGTCCGGGGTGACCGGGAGGCCTTCGGTCTGCACGGACGTTCCGCGGAACAACGTGTCGCGTTGGACCTGCTGCTCGATCCCGACGTTGGGATCATCTCTCTCGGTGGGCGGGCCGGCACCGGGAAGTCCGCGTTGGCGCTGTGCGCGGGCCTGGAGGCGGTGATGGAACGACGGCTGCACCGCCGGGTTGTGGTGTTCCGTCCGTTGTACGCCGTTGGTGGTCAGGACCTCGGCTATCTGCCAGGCAGCGAGAACGAGAAGATGGCGCCCTGGGCGCAGGCCGTTTTCGACACGCTCGGTGCGCTGGTCTCCCAGGAGGTCATCGAGGAGATCGCTGACCGTGGGATGCTTGAGGTGCTGCCGCTCACCCACATCCGTGGCCGGTCCTTGCACGATGCGTTCGTCATCGTGGATGAAGCGCAGTCGCTCGAGCGCGGGGTGCTGCTGACCGTACTGTCGCGACTGGGCCAAGGATCGCGCGTGGTACTTACACATGATGTTGCACAGCGTGACAATCTGCGGGTTGGCCGGCATGACGGAGTTGCCTCCGTGATTGAAACTCTCAAGGGACATCCGCTGTTCGCGCATGTCACCCTCACCCGTTCGGAGCGATCGCCGATCGCCGCACTGGTCACGACCATGTTGGAGGACCTTGTTCTGTAGCGCGGTCCGGTAGCTCACCAACGGCGGCATGGGTGCCCGACCGGCAGCGCGGCCGGTCGGGAACCCATGGCCGCGGCGGTTGTCGACCGGGCGCCCGGGAACGTATCGGGGACGGCCGCGGTTGACACCGTGGACACGTCCTGGAGGTGTTCGCACATGCTCTTCGCTCGTCACAAGCCGGCTCTGCCAACGGCGGAGCGGGCACTGCCCGGCCGCTCACAGGCGGCCTTCGCGGTACCGGACCGACACGCGGTCCTCGGTACCCCGTTGCGGGGCCCTTTCCCCGCGGGTTTCCAGATCGCGGTGTTCGGGCTCGGCTGCTTCTGGGGCGCGGAGCGGAAGTTCTGGCAGACGCCCGGGGTGTATTCCACCGCGGTCGGGTACGCGGGCGGGATCACCCCGAACCCGACGTACGAGGAGACCTGCTCCGGCCTCACTGGTCATACCGAGGCTGTTCAGGTCGTGTTCGATCCGGCCGCGGTGAGCTACGAGGACCTGTTGAAGGTCTTCTGGGAGGCGCATGACCCGACCCAGGGGATGCGTCAGGGCAACGACGTCGGCACCCAGTACCGCTCGGCGATTTACACCCACTCCGACGAGCAGCGGGCCGCGGCGGAGCGCAGCCGGGACGCTTTCCAGGCCGTCCTGACCAGGAGCGGTTTCGGTCCGATCACTACCGAGATTGCCCCGGCTGGCCCGTTCTACTTCGCCGAGGATTACCACCAGCAGTACCTGTCGGACAGCAAGAACCCGAACGGCTACTGTGGCCTTGGCGGCACA
>NZ_CAKJTP010000025.1:0-8511 GCF_917627335.1 Protofrankia sp. CiT1
ACCCACGCCAGGCGCGCGCCGGTCACCTCCGCGAGCCGGAGGACCGCGGTGAAGGTGCCAGGCGCCTGCGCGGCCCGCTCCCCCACCAGGATGACAGCCCCGGGCGCTCGCAGCGCGCGACCGGCTGTCCCATCCCCGGCCGCCAGGCTCGACAGCAGCGCCGCTTCCCCACCGGGGGTGACGGGCAGCAGCGTCCCCGCCATCTTGGCCAGCCCCCGGCTGGCCAACGGCGCCAGCGCGAAGACCGCCGTCCCCCGCTTGGCCGCGGCCTTGCGCAGCCGCAGGAAGATGATCGGCGCCTCGTCCTCGGGCTCCAGGCAGACCAGCAGCACGGCGGGTGCGCACTCGAGATCCGCATGGGTCACCCCGATGCCGGTACCGGCAACGGCGTGGGCCAGGAACTCCTCCTCCTCCGCCGAGTGCGGCCGGGTGCGGAAGTCCACGTCGTTGGTGCGCAGGACAAGCCGGGCGAACTTGGCGTAGGCATAGGCGTCCTCGCGGGTCAGCCGGCCGCCGGCCAGGACGCCGACGCCATGACGGTCCCGGCATTCCGCGAGCCCGCGGGCCGCGAACGCGAGCGCCTCGGTCCAGGAGGCCTCGACGAGCTCGCCGGTGGAGTCGTCCCGGACCAACGGCGTGCGCAGCCGGTCAGCGGCGCTGGCGTAGGCGAAGGCGAACCGGCCCTTGTCGCAGTTCCACTCCTCGTTGACGGCCGGGTCCTCAGCGGCGAGCCGCCGCATCACCTTGCCGCGGCGGTGGTCGGTCCGCAGCGCGCATCCGTCGGCGCAGTGCTCACAGGTGGTCGGGGTGGAGACCAGGTCGAACGGCCGTGCGCGGAAGCGGTAGGCCGCGCTGGTGAGCGCCCCCACCGGGCAGATCTGCACGGTGTTGCCGGCGAAGTACGAGTGGAACGGCTCACCTTCCGCGACCGCCACCTGCTCGTCCGAGCCCCGCTCGAACAGCTCGATGAACGGGTCACCGGCGATCTGCGCGGAGAACCGGGTACAGCGCGCGCACAGCACGCAGCGCTCCCGGTCGAGCAGGATCTCGGTGGAGATGGCCAGCGGCTTCGGGTACGTCCGCTTGGGTTCCTTGAACCGGGAGACGGCCTTGCCGTTGGCCATGGCCTGGTTCTGCAGCGGGCACTCGCCGCCCTTGTCACAGACCGGGCAATCCAGCGGATGGTTGAGCAGCAGGAACTCCAGCGTCCCCGCCTGCGCCTTGGTAGCGACGGGCGAGGTGAGCTGAGTGCGCACGACCATGTCGGCCGACACGGTCGTCGTACAGGAGGCGACCGGCTTGCGCTGCCCCTCGACCTCGACGATGCACTGCCGGCAGGCCCCGACGGGGTCCAGCAGCGGATGGTCGCAGAACCGTGGGATCTCGATCCCGAGGAGCTCGGCCGCACGGATGATCAACGTTCCCTTGGGAACGCTGACCGGCTGGCCGTCGATGGTCAGGGTGACAAGATCCGGCGGTGTGGGCACGGCCGGGGGCTGCGAGGCGCTGCTCGTCGACACGGTTGTCATAGTGATCAGTGAGCTCTCGCGAGGGCGTCCGGCGAACCGGCGACGCTGTCGGTGGCGGCGGATTCGGTAACGGCGGATTCGGTGGCCAGCGCGCCGGTACCGGCATGGCCCGGCGCGGACCCAGTGGGCACGGCCCGGAGGAACTCGTCCCGGAAGAACGTGATTCCCGAGACGATCGGCGAGGTCGCGCCGTCGGCAAGGGCGCAGAAAGCCCGGCCGAAGATATTGTCACAGGCGTCAAGGAGGGTATCGACGTCCGTTACGTCGCCTTCACCGCGTTCAAGCCTGGACAGGATGCCCACCATCCACGGCGTCCCCTCCCGGCACGGCGTGCACTTGCCGCACGACTCGTGCGCGTAGAACTGGGTGAGACGCCGGACGACCCTGAGCATGTCGACGGTCTCGTCCATGATCATAATAGCGGCCGTGCCAAGCAGCGAACCGGCTTCGGCAACGCCTTCGAAGTCCAGCGGGACGTCGAGATGGTCGGCGGTGAGCATCGGTGTCGAGGATCCGCCAGGCGTCCAGGCCTTCAGCCGCCGCCCCCCGCGGATGCCGCCGGCCATCTCCAACAGCTCGGCGAGGGTGGTTCCCATCGGTGCCTCGTACTGGCCCGGACGGGTCACGTGCCCGGACAGGCTGTAGATCTTCGGCCCGGGGGAACGCTCTCGGCCCATCGATCGGAACCACTCGACCCCGCGCCGGACGATGTACGGGACGCTGGCGATGGTCTCGACGTTGTTGACCACCGTCGGCGATGCGTACAGCCCGTGCGTCGCCGGGAAGGGTGGGCGCAGCCGAGGCTGGCCGCGGCGGCCCTCCAGGGAGTCGAGCAGCGCGGTCTCCTCGCCGCAGATGTAGGCACCGGCGCCGGAATGGACGACCAGGTCCAGGCTGAACCCACTGCCGAGGATGTCGGCGCCGAGGTAGCCGGCGTGATAGGCCTCGGCGACCGCGGCCCGCAGCCGGCGCCCGCAGTGCACCAGTTCCCCGCGCAGGTAGATGAAGGCGTGGTTCGCCCGCACCGCAAAGGAGGCGATGATGATGCCCTCGATCAGCGAATGCGGGTCGGCCATCATCAGCGGCGCGTCCTTGCAGGTGCCGGGCTCGCCTTCGTCCGCGTTGATGACCAGGTAGTGCGGTTTGCCGTCCCCCTGCGGGATGAAGCTCCACTTCATGCCCGTGGGGAAGCCGGCGCCACCGCGGCCCCGCAGACCGGAGTCCTTGACAAGCCCGATGATGCCGTCCGGACCCATCTCCAGCGCCTGGCGCAGCGCCTGGTAACCGTCGGTGCGTTCGTAGGTGGCGAGCGTCCAGGACTCCGGAGTGTTCCAGCGTCCGGTGAGGACCGGGGTGACCGGCATGGTCAGCTCCCCTTCGTCGGATGGTCGGTCGGCACGGTGTGGGTCCGCCTGGCAGCACCGGCCGCGGTGCCGGCCGGCGTGCCGGCGTCCGCGATCAGGAGACCCGCGACGGATGGTTCGCCCACCCCCGGCCCGGCCACCGCGCCGGGGCGCGGGTCGTGGAAACCAGCCAGCTGCCGGGACGCCTCGACAAACGTGCACAACGGCGCGCCGCGGGTCGGCACCGGGCGTTCGCCGCGTTGGAGCGCGTCCACGATCTCAACGGCGGAATCCGGGTCCACCTGGTCGAAAAACTCGTAGTTCACGGTCATCACCGGTGCGTAGTCGCAGGCCGCCAGGCACTCCGCATGCTCCAGGGTGATCGCGCCGTCCGGCGTCGTCTGATCGTGGCCGACGCCGAGATGCTGGGAAAGCCGGGCGTAGACGTCCTCGCCGCCGAGCAGCGCGCACGACAGGTTCGTGCAGACCGACACCAGCCAGTCGCCGGCCGGCTGGCGCTTGTACATCGTGTAGAAGGTCGCGACCGCGCTGACCTCGGCCTGGGTGATACCGAGTTCGGTAGCGCAGAACTCGATCCCCTCAGCCGTGACACAACCGTCCTCTGCCTGTACGAGATGCAGCATGGGCAGCAGGGCCGAGCGGGAACGGCCCTGCGGGTACCGGGCGATGATGTCCCGCGCGGCGGCGCGAGTCCGTTCGGTCATCGGCATCAGCGATCAACTCCCCCGAGCACCGGGTCGACGGACGCCACGCCGACGATCACGTCCGCGATCTGGCCGCCTTCGGTCATCGCCGGGACCGCCTGCAGGTTGACAAAGCTTGGATCACGGACGTGGACGCGGTGCGGCCTGGTACCGCCGTCGCTGACCACGTGGTAACCGAGCTCACCGCGGGGCGACTCCACCGCTGTGTACACCTGCCCGGCCGGAACCCGGAAGCCCTCGGTGACCAGTTTGAAGTGGTGGATCAGAGCTTCCATCGAAGTACCCATGATCTTACGAATGTGATCAAGCGAATTACCCATCCCGTCAGTGCCGATGGACAGCTGCGCCGGCCAGGCGATCTTCTTGTCGGCAATCATCACCGGGCCGGGGCGCAAGCGGGCCAGGCACTGCTCAATGATCTTCAGCGACTCGCCCATCTCCTCCAGCCGCACGAGGTAGCGGGCGTAGGAGTCGGCATCCAGCGAGGTGGGGACATCAAAGTCGTAGGTCTCATAACCGCAGTACGGCATGGTCTTGCGCAGGTCCCAGGCCAGTCCGGCCGCGCGCAGCACCGGTCCGGTCACGCCGAGCGCGATGCAGCTGGCCGCGTCGATGTAATTGACATCGACCATGCGGCCCTTCCAGATCGGCTGCCCGGACAGCAGGGCGTGGTACTCCCTGATCCGCTTCGGCATGTCGTCGAGGAAGGCCCGGATGTCGCGTTCGACCCCGTCGGGAAGGTCCTGGGCCAGCCCGCCAGGCCGGATGTAGGCGTGGTTCATCCGCAGACCGGTGATCGCCTCCAGGAGATCCAGGATCTTCTCGCGCTCCCGGAAACCGAAAATCATCCCGGTGGTAGCGCCGATCTCCATCGCCCCGGTGGCGAGCCACACCAGGTGGGAGGCGATCCGCTGGAGTTCCATCACCAGCACGCGGATGACGGTCGCCCGCTCGGGGATCTCCTCGGTGACACCGAGCAGTTTCTCCACGGCCAGGCAGTAGGCCGTCTCGTTGTACAGCGGCGAGAGGTAGTCCGCCCGGGTGAGGAAGGTGACCGCCTGCGTCCAGGTACGGAACTCACAGCTCTTCTCGATCCCGGTGTGCAGGTAACCGATCACGACCCGGGTCTGGACGACCGTCTCGCCCTCGATCTCCAGGACGAGACGCAGCACCCCGTGGGTGGACGGGTGCTGCGGGCCCATGTTGACGGTGAGGCGCTCGGTGTAGTCCTCGCCAGCGCCGAGCACCTGCTCCCAGTCACCACCGGTAACGGTGTAGACCCGTCCGCTCGCCGATTCGGTGAAGCCGGCCTCGTAGGCGGCCGCGGGAACGCCAGCGGGGACATCCGCGGGGACATCGTCGGCCGGCGGCCTGGCGAATGTGTTGGACGTACTGGATGCGCTGGATGCGCTGGACGTCTCGGCGGCATGGGTGGTCATAACGAACCTCGTTGGTAAGGACAGCGCGCGGTGGGACGGCGCGCGGTGGGACGGCGCGGGTGAAGCCCACGGCGCGGGGAGATACGGACGATCACGAGTAGCTCCGCCGCGCATCGGGCGCCGGCACCTGGGCGCCCTTGTAGTCGACGGGCACGCCGCCAAGCGGATAGTCCTTGCGCTGTGGGTGACCGGTCCAGTCGTCCGGCATCATGATTCTGGTGAGGCTGTCGCGACCGGAGAAGACTATGCCGAAGAAGTCGTAGGTCTCCCGCTCGTGCCAGTCCGCGGTGGGCCAGACGCCCATGACACTCGGGACAACCGGGTCATCGTCGGCAAGAGCGACCTCGACCCGGACGCGGCGGCGCCAGGTCATCGACAGCAGGTGGTAGACGGCGTGCAGCCGCCGGCCGGTCGAGTCGTCGGGGTAGTCCACGCCGGAGACCCCGCACAGCAGCTCGAAGCGCAGGCCCGGATCGTCCCGCAGCGTCCGCGCGACCGCGAGCAGGTAGTCCCGCCGCACATGCAGCGTCAGCTCCCCACGCTCGACGACCACTCGCTCGAGTGCCTCGGTGAGCTGCGGGAAAGAGCGCTCCAAGGCGTCGTAGACCGTGTCGGCATCAGGATCGCCGAAGGGCCGTGCGGTCGAGGCCGGAGCCGGAAGGTTCTCGACGAGACCACCGAAACCGGAGGTGTCGCCGGAACCGGACGCGCCGAAGGCGTCACGCCGACGCGATCCCCCGCTGCCCGCTGCCTCCGCCAGTGCCCCCCGCGCGGCGGGCTTCGCCGGCGTGCCCCGCGCTTCGCCCGAACCCGCCGGGATCTCGCTCATGTCTCGTCCCCGTGATCCGCTACGGCCCCGGCGGCCGGCACCGCACCCAGGTTGTCACCGATCGCACCGCCAGCGGGCGAACGCGGCCCACCGGTCGGACGGGCTTCGCCGGCCGGCTTCGCGCCGGGCACGGGGCGCTTCATCCGGCCGAACACCGAGCCGGGCGCGATCGAAGCGGGCCGACGGGTGTCAAGTGACGGCTCGACCGCGCCGGCCCCGGTCGGCACCGGGGCACCGGCGGGAAGGCGGAACCGCTTACGGTCGTTGACCGACAACGTACTGGTTTCCAGCGCCCCGGCCGGCAGACCGGCCCGCGCGGTAGCCACCTCGATCGGCTTCGGGTAGGGCGACTCGCCGATCTTCGTGTATTCGAGCTTGCCTGTCACCGTGCCGGTGAGAATCTTCTCGTGCAGCTTCAGGATCGCGTCCATGAGCATCTCCGGCCGCGGCGGGCAGCCCGGCAGGTACATGTCCACCGGGACGATGTGGTCCACACCCTGCACGATGGCGTAGTTGTTGAACATCCCGCCGCTGCTCGCGCACACGCCCATCGAGAGCACCCATTTGGGCTCGGGCATCTGGTCATAGATCTGGCGCAGCACCGGGGCCATCTTCTGGCTGACCCGGCCCGCGACGATCATAAGGTCAGCCTGGCGCGGGCTGGCCCGGAACACCTCCATGCCGAACCGGGCGAGATCGTAGCGACCCGCGCCCGTCGACATCATCTCGATGGCGCAGCATGCCAGCCCGAAAGTCGCCGGCCACAGGGAGGACCGCCGCGACCAGTTGGCCATCTTCTCGACGGTCGTGAGCAGCAGGCCGCCCGGCAGCTTCTCTTCTAGTCCCATTCGAGGCCTCCACGCCGCCACACGTACGCGTAGGCGACGAAAACGGTGGCGATGAACAACACCATCTCGACCAGCCCGAAGATCCCCAGGCTCCCGAAGGCGACCGCCCACGGGTACAGAAAAATGATCTCGATGTCAAAAACGATGAACAACATCGCGGTCAGGTAGAACTTCACCGGGAACCGGTGCGGACCGGCCGGCTCGGGCGACGGCTCGATTCCGCACTCATAGGCGTCGAGCTTGGCGCGGTTGTACCGCTTCGGGCCGACCAGCGACCCCATGATCACAGATCCGATCGCGAACGCTGCCGCGATTACTAAAAGTACGAGGATCGGCACGTAATTCGACAGCATGCCGAGCTCCTCTCTGCAGGTCTCGTGCGGAATGTGGCAGTGGCGGTGCGCGGTTGACGATCATTTCCAAGCGACCCGGGGCTAGCTGATCGGATCGCGCCAGGGAGCCTACGCGACATCCGATCCGAAGGTTCACACCGGTTTGCCCCGGAGCGGCAGGTGATGTCCGGCGGCATCCGCCGAGGCACGTTTCGACCCGCTGGCGACCCCGGGGCCGCCGATTGCGCGAAACAACCATAATCGCGCGAACTCGTTGGCCGCCGATAGCCTTCGGCGCCGCCGAGCCTACGGAGAAAACCATGATCGCATGCTCGTCGACCTAGGTCGCGGGTGCGAGCGTGGACATCGCGTTGATCAGACGATCCAGCGCATCACCTCCCCGCGGGTCCGTGAGATTCGCCAGCAGCTTCAGGGTGAAGCGCATGAGCGTCGGTCGCGGCAGCCCGTACCGGGTTGCCGTCCGCATCACGGCCGGGTTCCCGATCAACTGGACGAACATCCGGCCAAGGGTGTAATAGCCGCCGTATCGCTGCTGGAGGACATGCGGGTATGCCTGCAAGGCCCGTTCCCGCGCCGCTCCCCCCGCGCGGGCCAGTGCCTGCACGGCTACCTCGGCGGCGAGGCGCCCGGACTCCATGGCGTAGGCGATTCCCTCACCGTTGAACGGGTTGATCGCACCGCCCGCGTCCCCGACGAGCATGAGGCCGTCGCGATAGTGCGGCGTGCGGTTGAAAGCCATCGGCAGCGCGCCGCCGCGTACCGGGCCGGTCGCGTTCTCCTCGGTGTAGCCCCACTCCGGCGGGAGGCCGCCGAGCCAGCGCCGGAGCAGATCCTTGTAGTCGGTGTTCTGGAAGGCGCTGGTGGTGTTCAGGATCCCGAGCCCGACATTGCTCGTCCCGTCCCCAATACCGAAGATCCAACCGTAGCCCGGAAGCAGGCGGGAGGCTCCCGGCGCGCCCTCCCACAGTTCCAGATGGGATTCCAGGAAGTCGTCGTGGGTACGGGGGCTGCGATAGTACCGGCGTACGGCGACCCCGAGCGGACGGTTCTCGCGGCGGCCGATGCCGAGCGACAGGGCCATCCGCGCGCTGTTGCCGTCAGCGGCGATCACCAGCGGAGCGCGGAACTCGACCGGTTCCCCGCCGCGGCCGGCCTTCGCGCTCACGCCGATGACCCGGCCCGTACGCTCGTCGAGGACCGGTCCGGTGACCGCGGTCCGCTCCCGCAGCCTGGCCCCCGCGCCCTGCGCATGCCGGGCGAGCAGTTCGTCGAAGTCGCGCCGGGGACGGACGAGGCCGTAGTCCGGCCAGCTGGCGAGCTCGGGCCAGGGCAGCTCGAGCCGCGCCCGGCCGCTGATGATCCGCAGGCCGCGGTTCCGTGCCCATCCAGAGTCCGCCCGAACGCCATTCCCGCCCAAAGCGTCCCGGTCCAAGGCGTCCCGGTCC
>NZ_CAKJTP010000025.1:9243-47648 GCF_917627335.1 Protofrankia sp. CiT1
GGATCAGTCCCGGTGTCGATGCCCATCTCGATCAGGCTGCGGACGGCTCGCGGCGTGAGCCCGTCACCGCAGACCTTTTCCCGCGGGAAACTCGTCTTCTCCAGGAGGACGACATCAAGCCCGGTACGGGCCAGGTGATACGCGGCCGCCGATCCGCCTGGTCCGGCGCCGACAACGATGACATCGGCATGCTCGGCCTGGACCGCTGTCATGATCACGCACCGCTCCGGATCGCCGGGGTGTTCCCACTCGCCACACTTCCGCCGCTCGTGAACGTTTTCACGAGCGCAACGGCGAGTCTAGGCCCTGCGCCCGCGGTTGGCACAGGCGCCGGGATCGCGAACCTGCCCCGCGTCGTGCGGACCAGCGGGCGAGGGCCGGGAACCCGATGGCTGGATCAGCGTAGCCGGACGGTCAGATGGGGATGATGTGCCAGCTCACAGGCAGGACAGAGGCGGAACAGACACAGGCCAGGACCTATCGTCAGTGGTCGCGGGCGCCAGCGCCGGGCGGGCGGACGGCGCGATGTAACGCCACGATGCCGCCGGTGAGATTGCGCCAGCCAACCCCCGTCCAGCCGGCTCCGGCGATACGGGTGGCCAGCGCCGGCTGGTCCGGCCAGGCGCGGATCGACTCAGCCAGGTAGACGTAGGAACCCGGGCTGCTGCTGACCGCGCGGGCGAGCCCGGGCAGCGCCCGCATCAGGTACTCCAGGTAGACCGTGCGCCACGGCGCCCAGGTGGGCCGGCTGAACTCGCAGACCACCAGGCGCCCGCCCGGCCTGGTCACCCGCGCCAGCTCCGCGAGGCAGGCATCCACATCGACGACATTGCGCAGGCCGAACGAGATCGTCACCCGGTCGAAGGACGCGTCCGGGAACGGCAGCGCGAGCCCGTCCCCGGCGACCAGCGTGACAGCGCCGCCGCCGGCGCCGACGGCCGTGCCGGGCCGGCGCTGGAGGCGTTGGCGGCCGACCCGCAACATGCCCAGGGAGAAATCACAGGCCACGACCATGGCTCCGCGGGAGGCGAAGGCCTGGGCGGACGTGGCGGTGCCAGCCGCGAGGTCCAGCACCCGCAGTCCCGGACGCAGGTCGAGCGCGTCGGCGGTCGCCATGCGCCAGCCGCTGTCCCGGCCCGCGGACAACACCGTGTTGGTGATGTCGTAACGGCGCGCGACACCGTCGAACATCGCCGCGACCTCGTCCGGCCGCTTCTCCAGCCCAGGCCGACCGGCCGCTGTGCCCGCTCTCGGACGAGGGCTCATCGCGACACCGTCCCGGCGCCGGTCCCACCGGCCGTCCCGGCGCCGGACGCGGCCGGGCGGCCAGCCGTGGCTATGCCCGCGGCCAGCTGATCAGCTTCAGCCACCGTAGCCAGCGCGGCCTGGACCGCCTCCCAGTCGGTGACGGCACCGATCGCCGCCAGCCGTTCCCGCGTCGCCGGGTCGCACAGCGCCCCGGCGACCCCTGCCTCGTAAAGGTCACGGGCGCGGGCGCCCAACGCGGCGGCGACCGCGTGCTCTCGGCCGAGGCTGGTGGCGAACATGGCCGGGTCATCGGTCGCCAGCGAGCAGCGGACACCGGCGGCCAGGAGCGTGGGCAGGGGATGCGCGGCAAGTTCGGCCACCGACCGCGTCCGCAGGTTGGACACCGGGCAGACGTCCAGGACGATGCCCCGGCCAGCGAGCTCGGCCATGAGACCAGGATCGTCCACCGCTCGGATGCCGTGGCGGATGCGGCGGGCGCCCAGGGCCTCGACAGCGCCTCTGACCGATTCCGGCCCGCTGGTCTCACCCGCGTGTGGGACAGCCGCGAGCCCACCGTCGGCGGCGATGGCGAACGCCCGCGCATACGGCTCGGGCGGATGGCCGGCCTCCGGCCCGCCAAGGCCCAGCCCGACGATCCCCCGGTCACGGAACCGGACCGCCTGGCGCGCTATCTCGCAGGCCGCATCCGGCGGCAGGATGCGGTCGACGTCCGGGGTCAGACGCATGTCCACGCCGAACCGTTCACGGGCCTCGGCCACGCCGTCGGCGTAGCCGTTGAAGATCTCCTCCCAGGAGATCCCGCGCTGGACCCGGAACCATGGCGAGAAGATCCCCTCGATGTACACCGCGCCGTGCGCGGAAGCCTCGGCCGCATAGTCGACGACGACCTGGCGGAAGTCCTCGGCGGTGCGCATCACGTGCGTGGTGAGGATCCAGATCTCGATAAAATGATCGAAGTCCCGGAACCGGTAGAGCTCGGTGAGCTCCTCAACCGTGGTTGCCGGCAGCGGCTCGCCGTTGCGCCGCGCCATCTCCAACAAGGTCGCCGGGCGGACGGTGCCCTCCAGGTGGACGTGCAATTCGATCTTCGGTCCGGTAGGCACGGTCACCCGGCCAGGCTAGCCTGAGTTCCCGTACGCGCAGATGGCTTCTTCCTGAAGCTGCGTGCGCACGAGAGTGCCGCGCTCCGAGCGCACTGCGGGACCCGCGGCCGGCAGCCGGCCGGGGTCCCGTCCGATCACGCCGTCAACCAGCTCGGTGAAGCACTACCGGTTGTGTGGGTCGATGGTCGTGTTCAGCGGATCTGGATGATGATCGCTGGCGGCATCGGGGTAGGGCCCCCAGGCGTGGCGGCTGGCGGTGGCTGGCTTGCGGCCGAGCTTGCCGCTGCGGATCTGGGTGGCGAGGCTGTCGAGGATCACCCGGCTGGACAGCAGCGCGGTCTGTTCGGCCCAGTCATAGGGCGGGGAGCACTCGACGACCTCGATGCCCGCCAGCCCGGGTTCGGAGATCATCCGGACGAGGCTGAGGGCCTCGCGGGGCAGCAGACCGCCCGGTTCGGGCCAGCCGGTGCCGGGGACGAAACCGGCGTCGATCACGTCGATGTCGAAGGACAGGTACACCGCGGTGGCGTCCTTCCACGCCGTCTCCAAGGCGACTTCGGCGATCTTCTCGACACCGACCCGTTCCACGTCGCCGACGGTGATGACGGTCGTGCCGCGTTCGCGGCCGACCTTGACACCGGCCCGGGGCGCCTGCCAGCCTCCGATACCGATCTGGACCAGGTTCGTGGCCGGCGCATTGCGGATGTTGGTCGCGTGGAACCACGGCGTGGTGTGCATCCGCTCGTCGAGGTCGCTCTCCTGGGTGTCGACGTGCCGGTCGAAGTGGATGATCCCGATGTTGCCGTCCAGATACGGTGCCATCCCGCGGATGGTCGGGAAACCGATCGAGTGATCCCCGCCCAGGACGACCGGCACCACGCCCCGCCGCACGACGTGGGCCATCGCCTGGCTGATCTGGTCGAAGGACTTCTCCAGGTTCCCGGGAATGGTGAACACGTCCCCGATGTCGACCAGATTGAGCTGTTCGCGCAGGTCGACGCCGAGTTCATAGGAGTAGGTGCCGAACAGGTTGGTCGAGCGCCGGATACCCTGCGGGCCGAAGCGCGTGCCTGGCCGGTAGGTCGTCCCGGCGTCCAGTGGGACCCCGAAGATCGCTACCTCGGCGTCGCCGACATCGTGCACATCCTCGATATAAGGGCATTTCAGGAAGGTGCCCCGTTCGCCCGCGAAGTGCGGTGCCTCCCCGCGGGCGAAGGTCGGGATCGTACGATCGGTGATCGTCGGCGCGCCCGCCAGGCCATGGGCGAGCCGGCGTTGGACCTCCTCCTCGGCCCGCCGGGTCGGCAGTTGTGCCTCAGCCCGTTGCGCCCAGCTTCCTTCAGCGTTGACCCGACTACTGTCAGATGTCGACATGCTGTCCTTCCCGGAAGGCACATCCGCCCGCTCACCGGCGACGCCTTCCCGGTGATGGCCAGACGCGACGTCACCCCATGAACGGGGTCAAGCCTGACAGACAATCCACAGGTCGTCGATTCGCCGATCGCCCCTCCGGCTTCGACCGCTACGTCGAGGTGCGTGCCCTGGCCCCGCGACGCCGCGTCCCCTGTTGCCGGTCGTTCTTAAGGTTGGATCGACAGCGAGTGCCGGAAGAAGTTCGACGGGTCCCACTTCCGCTTGGCCCGTTGGAGCCTGGCGTAGTTGCCCTTGTAGTAAAGCGTTTGCCAGGGCACTCCCGAAGTGTTGAACGTCGGGTCGGCCATGTCCGCGTCGGCGTAGTTGATGTAACATCCATCAGCTTGTCCGTCAAGTTCCGGGGCACCGCCGGTAGCGGCAAAAAAATCCGCGTACAGGCCGCGGAGCCAGGCAAGGTTGACCGCGTCCTGGCCCGGGTCGTCCCAAAGGTTCTGGAACAGCATCTTGAAGGCGGAGCTGCGTTGAGCGCTGGCGGTGGCGTCCGGCGCGACATCGTTGATCCGTCCCCCGTACGAGAAAAGGAACACCATCGCCCGGGGGTTGGTATAAGCCGGATCGGTCAGGCGGGTGTACAGCGCCGCCACCTGCTGGTCGGTGAAGTTCCTCCGGATCAGGGCGGACTTGTGGGCGGCCCGCAGCGTTGGGTCGTTAACCGTGACGTTGCTGGTTCCGATCAAGCGGGTCGCCCGCATCCAGGGCAGCCGCCGGGCGGTCGCGAACTGCGGCATCGCCGGCTGCGGGTACAGCTGGACGCCCACACCGTCGTTGAGCGCGGCCACATAGTCCGTCAGGAGCTGATCGGCGTTCGATACGGTGGCGTCCACCTGGGTGATCACGCCGATGCCGCCAGCCGCTCTGACGCCCACGTTGATGATGCTTGACAAGTAATGGTATGGCGAGTCCGGCGAGCTGTTGGCCTCGTGCCAAGCTCCGTAATTCTTCATCAGCCGGCTGAATTTCGCCTGGTCGAGATCGGCCCAGCGGATGGCGACGGCGTTGAACAGCACCTCCGACGGAGGCGACATCAGCTGGGCCGCGGGCGAAGACCCGGTGGCGTCCGGAGAACGGAACCAGTACTTGGTGACCAGGCCGAAGTTGCCACCGCCACCGCCGGTATGAGCCCACCACAGCTCCCGGTTCGGATCGGTGGGCTCCCGGGTCGCCCGCACGATCCGGACCCGCCCGCCGGCGTCCACAGTCACCACCTCGACGGCATAGAGGTGGTCGACCACCAGTCGATGCTGCCGGGACAGCAGGCCATATCCCCCGCCCGCGACATGGCCGCCCGCGCCGACGCTGTAGCAGACCCCAGCGGGAAGGGCGACTCCCCAGCCCTTGTACAGCTTCTCGTAGATATTGATCAGACGAGCGCCAGGCTGAATGGCAAACGCACCCAGCTCTGGGTCGTAGTCCACGGAGTTCAGATCGGAGAAATCCAGGATGACCTGGACGTCGGGATTGCAGGCAAGGTCCGTGAAACAGTGACCGCCGCTACGCACCGAGACCCGTTTTCCGGCCGTGGCTGCCGCGCGTAACGCGGAGACCGCATCCTCCGTGGAATGGATCATTCGAACATATTCGGGTCTGGCCACAAAACGCTGGTTGTTCCCGGTCGTCAGCAACGCATAACGCGGATCGGCCGGTCCGATCGTCGGGCCGGTGGCTGGGTCCACATGGGCGGCAGCGGGGGCGGCCCCCGCAAGCACAGCGGCGCCACCGGCTCCTGCGGTACCGCTCAGCAGGACTCGTCTGTTGATTCGATGGCCTGGCGATTTCACGATCAATACCCTCTCGATCATCGGGTGGTGGAGGAGCGCGCGCAAGAGCGCCCGGCAACAGAGGCATGGATCAAGAAACACGCCTAGGGCGTGTCTGATGGATCTTCGATCGTGCGGATCAATGCCCAGAAGGCATCCTGCGGCGTTGTCGTCGGTCCGGATAGAACACCGCTATCCGGGCCTCCTCCGCCTTACAGGCCACTTTCTGGATCATCGCCCACATCGACCAACATCCATCAGACACGCCCTAGAAGCGGCGCACGCACCAGGGACGCGCGCCGCTGTATCCGTGTGGTGGATCAGGCTGATCCGTTGCCGAGGCCGGAGCCACCGCTGACGTCGAGAATCTGCCCGGTGATCCATCGGGCTTCCTCCGAGGCCACGAACGCCACCAGGCCGACCACGTCAGCAGGCGTGGCGATGCGGCCGAACGCCGCGTAGCGCTCGACCCTGGCCCGCATCTCGGGGATGGCCAGCCACGGGTTGAAGTCGGTCTCGACGATGCCGGGCGCGACCGCGTTCACCGTGATGCCGCGGGGAGCGAGCGCCTCGGCCAGCGTCAGGGTCAACGTGTTGATCGCGCCCTTGGACGCGGAGTAGGCGGCCACGAGGGGCATCGCGATCCGGGCGGTGGCGCTGGACAGGTTGATGATCCGCCCGCTGTCGCGCAGCCGGCCGAGGCCCTGCTGGATGATAAAAAACGGAGCCTTGACATTGACGGCGAAAAGCCGGTCGAAATCGATTTCCTGCACCTGATCAATCGGTGCCGTCAGGCCGACACCGGCATTGTTGACCAGAATGTCGAGCCCGTCGGCGTACTTGTCGAACTCGGCCCACAACGCAACCGCGTCGTCCGGCACGCCCAGCTCCGTCCGAAAGCTGAATGCCTCGCCCCCCGCCTTCTCGATCGCCGTCACGACGTCCTTCGCGGCTGTCCCGTTGTTGGCGTAGTGCACGCCCACCCGCGCTCCGTCAGCGGCGAGCCGTTCGGCGACAGCACGTCCGATGCCTCTGCTCGCACCGGTGACCAGGGCGGTTTTTCCCGACAATATGCCCATACTCGGCACTGTCCTTTCGCTGTGCGTGTCGATGTCAGTTGATTGCGACTGGCAAGTGCTCATGGCCGCGCTGGACGACCTGGACGCGGAAGGTCGCGTCCCCAGCCAGCGACAGGTCCGGGAAACTTCGCAGCAGAAGCGGAAGCACGACCTCGGCCGACATGTGGGCAAGCGCCGCGCCCAGACAGTAGTGGCCGCCCGCGCTGAAGGTCAGTGCCTGGTTGTCAGGCCGGGCTGGATCAAACATGAGAGGGTTGTCGAATCTGCGAGGATCCCGGTTACCCGCGGCGATGAGCAGCGTGACCGGGGAGTGTGCTGTCACGCGGGCCCCGAAGAAGTCCAGGTCCTCCGCAGCGACCCGGTTCAGGACCTGGACAGCCGGGTCAAACCGCAGCGTCTCCTTGACGAAACTCTCCACGAATTCTGGATTTTCGCGCAGCCGCGCGGCGTGGGCGGGTTGTTCGAGCGCCAGCCTCACCGTGTTGCTCAGTAAATCCTGGGGCGCTTCGGTGGCGGCGACAAGCAGCAGCATAAGATTGGCTAAGAGCTCCTCCTCGGTAATTTCCGCGTCCTCGTTCAGGGCCTTGATCCAGCCGCTGGTCAGATCCGGGCCGGGAGTCTCTCGTAACCGCGCGATGAGCGTGGTCAAGTATTTCGCCAACAGATCCATACCCGCGTCCCCACGCTCCAGCTCGCGTAGGTCGCGGACCGGTTCGAGGGCACTTGTGATGTCCCCGATGGCCTCGCGGAATCTCAGCTGGTCGGCCTCGGGAACGCCAAGCAGCCGGCCGATGACAGCCATCGGGAACCGGAAGGAGAACTCGGGGACCAGATCCACGACCTGGCCACCCGCTCCGAGCGTGGCGACGTGCCGCACGGCATCGTAGGCCAGCTCCTCAACCAACGACCGCATCTCGGCAACCCGCCGCGCGGAAAACGCGTTGCCGAAGAACCGGCGCAGGCGATCGTGATCCGGATCATTGCTGAACAACATGTTCTGTGTGAGCCAGCGCCAGGACGAATGCTCATGCCAGCCCTGAAGCCGCTGGTCCTGAACCGCCGCATCGGTTGACAACAACCGCGGTTCCCGCAGCGCCTGCGCACATTCAGCGTAGCCGGTGATAAATGTATGAACGCCCGCAATGGTCACCACGGGGCCATGCGCGCGCATTTCCTCGTATAATGGATATGGATTTTGCTTTCCCTCGGGCGCCAACAGTCGCCCCAGAATATCCAGCGGTTCGGACAAAATTCCGGACACGACCTCAGCCACTTTCACTCCTAGATTCCGTTCAGGCTCCAGTGGACGAAGCACACATCAGCACAGTGAGTTTGATAAGCAAACTCGATTTTGGTTGCAAAGAATCAACCGAACAAGAGCCAGTGTATGTGATATAAATCACATCTATTGGACCGAACGCTTCGAGCGCTCCACCGCTGCCGGCGGCGACCGCTAAGAACCCACTCTGAATCTTGGAAATGTATGCAAAGCGCATCCCGCGCCAAAACGCTCGACATGACTGGGTGAGATTGAGAGCGTCCGGTAATAGGGGGCGCGGCGGCGCGGGGCTGGGGCGGCGCGAGGGCGCTCTGGCCAGGCAGCGGGTAAACAGCCCAGCGATCCCACGAGCGCCCTGTGAATGGGGCCAGCCGGACGCCACCGTAACCGGCTATCCCTGTTGAGCAGCTGCTCCCAGCGCACCCCGGGTCCGGAAGATCCAGCGGGATTGCCGCTGCCGGCCCCGGCCGTTCGTCATGCCGGATCGATGAAAGGCGTCACCTTGTGGCGACAATCGGCAGCATGGGTGGCGATGGCAGCGCGGTCGAGGAGAAGTGCGAGGCCACCCGGTCGTCAACGGGATCCTGCGCCGGGTCACGGTGCACGACCAAGTGCCGGTAGAGGGTGTCGCGCTGCGCCGGGATCCGGTCGGCGGCGCGGATCAGACCGATCAGCTCCGTCCGGTTGGTGCGGTGACGGGCACCGGCCGAGGACACCACGTTCTCCTCCAGCATGACCGAACCCAGATCGTCCGCGCCCATGTGCAGGGTGAGCTGGCCGACCTCCTTGCCGGTCGTCAGCCACGAGCCCTGCAGATGCGCGATGTTGTCGAAGAAGAGCCGGGCCAGCGCCACCAGCCGCAGGTACTCGATGGTCGACGCCTGGGTCCGGCCGCGCAGGTGGTTGTTCTCCGGCTGGTAGGTCCACGGGATGAACGACCGGAAACCGCCGGTGCGGTCCTGGACGTCACGGATCATCCGCAGGTGCTCGATGCGCTCGGCGTTGGTCTCGCCGGTGCCCATCATGAACGTCGCGGTCGACTCCATGCCAAGGCCGTGAGCGGTCTCCATGACTGACAGCCAGACCTGCCCCGGCTCCTTGAGCGGGGCGATCGCGCGCCGAGGACGCTCGGTGAGAATCTCCGCTCCCGCCCCGGCGAAACTGTCGAGCCCCGCGTCGCGCAGCCGGGCGATGACGTCGCCATGGCTCAGCCCGGACGTCCGCGCGATGTGAACGACCTCGCTGGCGCCCAGAGAATGCAGGGTGAGCTGCGGGTACGCCCGCCTGATTGCCGCGAAGGTGCCCTCGTACCACTCAATGCCGAACTCGGGGTGATGACCGCCCTGGAGCATGATCTGGGTTGCTCCCAGCTCCACCGCTTCACCACACTTCGCGACAATGTCGTCGACGTCGCGGACCCAGCCTTCGGAATGCCCAGGAGCGCGGTAGAACGCGCAGAACCGGCAGGCGGTCACGCAGACGTTCGTGTAGTTGATATTCCGATCGATGATGTACGTTGCGATGCCGTCCGGGAAACGACCGCGGCGGACGGCGTCGGCAGCCTGGCCGAGGGCATGCAGTGGGGCCTTCGTGTACAGCCGCAGCGCCTCTTCGGGAGTGATCCGCCCGCCACCGGCGGCACGGGCGAGAACGGACGCGATCTCCTCCTCACCCAACGCCGATGATGAAAGTACCGGAGAACCGCTGTCGGCATCATCTGCAAGGCTCACCCCGCGATGGTACGGCGATCGGGCGTACCGCTTGGCCCCAACGGCCGGTGTCACCCATCGGCACCGCGCCGCGACCATCGATCCAGGCCACCGGCCAGACCACCGGCCAGACCACCGGCCAGACCACCGATCAGGCCGCCGATCAGAAATAGCCGGCGCGCGATGCCATGTCCACGCCCGCTGCCGCCGGGCGCTCAATCAGGAAATGGGCTCGGGGATGCGCCCAGCCCCGGGAGACGCCGCGTCCCTATCGCCGGTCGCTCTACGTGGGGCAGGATAGGAGCGGAGTTTCCCTTCCGTAGTGCCGACCGGCCCTTGCGAATGCAATCCGGCAGGGCCACCCAGGCGCAGAACGCAGAGTCCCCAGGAGTTACGCGTGGACGCAGTGACCCCCGCAGGCCCGGACAACTCGACACCGGCGGACCTCGACACCGACATACTGATCATCGGCGCTGGGCCAGCCGGTCTCTTCGGCGCCTACTACGCTGGGTTCCGCGGGATGTCCGTGGCGCTGATGGACTCCCTGCCCGAGGCCGGGGGTCAGGTCACCGCTATGTACCCGGAAAAAATGATCTACGATGTGGCCGGTTTCCCGGCTGTGCGCGGCCGTGATCTCATCACCGCGCTCGTCGCGCAGGCCGGGGCGTTCTCCCCCACCTACCTGCTCGCTCAACAGGCCGCCGAACTGGCTCATGAGGCCGACAGCGTCGTGGTCACCAGTGTGCAGGGGACACGGGTCCGGGCGAAGGCCGTCCTCATCACCGGCGGGCTCGGGACGTTCACGCCCCGCCCGCTGCCTGTCGGCGGCGACCATCTGGGCCGTGGCCTGGCGTACTTCGTCCCGAAGCTGGACGTCTACGCCGCCGCCGACGTCATCATCGTCGGCGGCGGTGACAGCGCCTTCGACTGGGCGCTCGCGCTGGAGCCGCTGGCGCGCTCGGTGACGTTGGTGCACCGCCGCGATCGCTTCCGCGCCCATGCGCACACCGTCGCGAAGGTGCTGTCCTCCCGCGTCGAGATCCTGACGCACACGGAGGTCTCCGCCATCCACGGCGACGGCCAGGTGGAGAAGGTGGAACTCACCCACAGCAAGTCCGGTGAGCGCCAGGTCCGCCAGGCCCAGGCGATCGTCGCCGCGCTCGGGTTCACCGCGGATCTGGGACCTCTGACCCGCTGGAACCTGACGATCGACAAGCGCCACATCGTGGTGGACTCGACCATGGCGACCGGCGTCGAACGGGTCTTCGCCGCCGGTGACATCACCGAGTACCGCGGCAAGGTACGCCTGATCGCGACCGGCTTCGGCGAGGTCGCCACGGCCGTCAACAACGCCGCGCCCATCATCGACCCGTCCGCCAAGATCTTCCCTGGTCACAGCTCCGACGACGGCCACGGCTCCGGCGACGCCGCCGGCACAGGCGGCTGATCGGGCGGGTCCGGCGCAGACTGGTAGGCATGCGGGGTCTACTGGTGATCGGGCACGGCTCGCGACGGGATACGGCGAACGCGACTGTCCGCACACTCGCGCGGTTGTTCGCCCAGGCTGATCGGGCCACAAACGACGTCCAGATCAGCTGGGACGCGGTGGAACCGGCCTTCCTCGAGCTGATCGAGCCCGACATCGCCGCCGGGTACGGGATTCTCGCCGCCGCGGGCTGCACGGAGATCGTCGCCCATCCCTTCTTCCTGTTCGAGGGCAACCACACCACCCATGACATCCCGGCCGCCCTCACCAGGGCACAGGAGCGGTTCCCCGGCACCCGTTGGCACCTCACCGCCCCGCTCGGCCTGCACCCCGGCGTGCTGACCGCGGTTGCCTCCCGCATCGAGGACACGCTGGCCAGCAATCAGCTGTCCGGCCCCGGTGGCAGCCCTGGCAGCGCCGCCACCGGGGCCAGCGCCGTCAGCGCGACCGGGCCTCGGTCACGGCGGTGACGACGGCGGCGGCAAGCGGGTGGATGCCAGGCTCGGCCGCCACAGCGTCGACCCGCAGACCGGCCCGCTGGCATGCCGTGACGGTGCGTTCGCCCATGGCCGCAACCAGCATCCCGGCCGGCAACGGTCCGTAAAGTGCCGTTGTCGCCCGAGCCGCGGTCGACGACGCGAACGCGACCGCGTGCAGGTCACCGTGACGCAGCTCCTCGACGATCCGCGGGTCCGGATCGGCGTCGACGTCGGCCAGCGGTGACCCCGGCCCGGCCCGGCGGCCGGGCCGGGACACCACGGTCTCCACCGCGTCCGCGCCGAGAGCCCGCAGCCGTGCGGCGAGCAGGCCTGGACGTGCTCTCGTCCGCGGGACGAGCACCCGAACACCCAGCAGCGGACGGGTAGCGCCATCGCTCGCTGACCGTGCATCATCTGTCGGGATGAGTGGCGGCGGAGCGTCGCAACGGGCCGCGACGTCACCGATCACCACCACCGCGGGTGAGCGAACGCCCAGCACGATGGCGTCGACCGCGATCGTGTCCAAGGTGCCGCGGATCACACGCTGGGCCGGCGTGGTAGCCCGTTCGATCATCGCGACCGGCGTGTCCGGCGACCGGCCGCCGTCGATGAGGGCCGCGGTGATGCCGGCGAGCCGCGCGACACCCATCAGCACGACAACGGTCA
Organism: Protofrankia sp. CiT1; assembly: GCF_917627335.1. Classification (NCBI taxonomy): domain Bacteria; kingdom Bacillati; phylum Actinomycetota; class Actinomycetes; order Frankiales; family Frankiaceae; genus Protofrankia; species Protofrankia sp. CiT1. Next base: position 21,505 of record NZ_CAKJTP010000025.1, read on the forward strand.
TCCGGGACGCCCCCAGCGCCGCCCAGTCCACGGTGGAGTCGGGATGCCCGGGTGACAGATGCCCGGAGACGACCGCGACCTCCTGGGCGGCACCGCGGTGCGTCACCGGGATCCCGGCATACGCGGGCCCGGCGAACGCTGAGGTCACCCCCGGGACAACCGTGCATCTCACCCCGGCGAGCCGGCAGGCCTCGGCCTCCTCACCGCCGCGGCCGAGCACGAACGGGTCCCCGCCCTTGAGGCGGACGACCAGGTGCCCGGCGAGCGCGCGGTCGACCAGCAACGCGTTGACGTCCTCCTGGGTACGAGTCAGCGCACCGGCACTCTTGCCACTGTGGATAACCTCCGCACCGGGCCGGGCAAGCGCAAGGACCCCCGCGGATACCAGCCGGTCCGTGACGACGACGTCCGCCCGACCAAGCAGCTCACGGCCACGGATGGTAAGCAGCCCCGGATCCCCCGGCCCTGCCCCGACCAGCCAGACCTCACCGGGAGCGCGCAGCGGCTCGTCCCGTCCCGCCGCGCTCGCGGCCCCGGCTCCCCCGCTCCCGCGGCCGTTGTCTCCCTCATCCTCATCGTGTGCCCGGCCCTCGTTCATCCCCGCGACGCTACTGCCGGGACGGTTCACGCAGCATGCAATCGGTGAAACCTACCCATGAAAGAAATCGGTTGAACAGTAACGCATCCGCTACTCTCGCCTGATGATCCCGGTCACACCCGCAATGAAAATACCGAAGAAAACCCACCCCAGAAAATCTGTTATCCACTGGAAAACCGCAAGAAACAGGAGTAACGCGCGGAGATCGCTGGCCTGGATGGGCGACTTGGTTCGGCCGGTTCGCCCCGTGAGATCACAAAGGGTGCCCAATCTAGCATGATCGATAAGGCTCTTGTGAGCCTCGTGCGCCGCACAGTCCACTCGACCCCCATGGATATCTCCGCTGCGCCTTCTCCGGTCCCCCTCTTCGCTATCTACCCTTCGCACCCGAGTTCTAACTATAGGTTGCCATCCCGACAGCCTCGATCTTGACCATCCGACCCGCCCCGGCGCCCGCACCGGACCGTCCCGAGCGCCGCACGACGCGTCGCCGCACGTCCCTCGGCCGGACTCGCCAGCCACGCGATCCCTGCTCCAGATGACGAGACAACTTGACTACGGTCACGAGACGGCGCATTCTCGATCTATGCTCGCCTCCTTCGGGGGGATGGGAAGTGATGGTCGGGACCCCGCCGGACGACGGGACCCGGCCTTCGCGCTGTTCTAAAGCGGCAGGTTGTCATCGGACAGGGATTTCGATCGTTGTCGTAAGATGCTTGATGATTGCTATAAAATCTCCTTGGCCGTCGCGCGCAGCCGATATCGCCCCTGCTGCCGCATCAGCGACCCAGAGCATCGGCTCGAACACCGGTGAAGCGTGTCCGGTACGTAACCGATGAGAGATCACATGACTACCGAAAAGCGCCGCGACCATCACTTGATCTTTTTTGTTCAGTGATGTCGTGCGGGACTCGAGCCACACTCGCTCGACCGCCCTCTGATCGAGTTCGTGCAACAGGCCTTTCATGCAGACCCGCCTGGCACGTTCCTGCTTCTTTGGCAGTACCCGGCGTGCCTACAACGACAACGAGCTCCAGGTCGGCCCTCGCGACCAGGCTCACGAACTTGTGCCGTCGGGCACCATCTTCATCCCGCCAGTGCAGACGGCGTTGACCTTTCAGGAGCAGGTCATTGAGATCTCGACGTATCGGCGGGCACGACGACACCTCGGCGACAGCTGCGGCCAGGATGTAGAGGCCGGGCTCGCCAGCCCGAAGGCGCAGCGACTCGTCCACCCAGGCGTGCAGCGCACCAGCCACCGGGCCGTGCGGGCCATGCGGGCCATCAGTCGGGGATCGCAGGGTCATGGTCGGATCCGTTCGCGGTGTTCAGTACATGCGTCATCAGGTGGCCGACCAGACACGCTGGACAACCACACGCGAGATCATCGCACCGCGATCCGACATGTCGTCATACCGGCCCGACAAACCATGACGGAATGTGGTCCGCCCCGGGCCAGTAGATCACTGGCTACCTGAAGGCTGTCAGTGCCCCTCCACCCGCAACAGCCAGAACCGCCGAGGTCAGTGAATGCCGCACTCGGTCTTGGCGCTGCCGGCCCAGCGGCCCGCGCGGCCCTCACCACGGCTGGTGCACGGCCAGCAGCCGACAGAGTCGTAGCCATCCGACAGCAGTGGGTTAACAATCACGTCATGTTCCTGGACGTAACGGTTGACGTCCTCGTCCGTCCAGGCCACCAGCGGATGGATCTTCACCTTGCCGCGCCGCTCGTCCCACCCCACGGCAGGCAGGTTCCTGCGCCCGGCGGATTCGGCCCGGCGCGAGCCCGCCGCCCACGCCCGGTAGGGCGCCAGCGCACGGTCCAGCGGGACGACCTTGCGCAGCTGGCAGCACCGGTCCGGATCCCGTTCGAACAGTTTCGGCCCGTACACGGCGTTCTGGCCAGCCACGGTGAGCTGTGGGCCGGCACTGATCAGCGGCAGGTCGTAGCGGTGCATGACCGCGTCCCGAGTACCGATTGTCTCAGCGAAATGGTAACCGGTATCAATAAAAATCACCGGGACGTCCGAGCAGATCCGGGCCAGCATGTCGACGAGCACAGCCTCCGCCATGGATGCGGCCACAACCAGCTTCGTCCCGAACTCCTCCACCGCCCAGCCCAGGATCTCCTGCGCGGACGCGCCCTCCAGCTCGTCACCGGCATGCAGGGCACGGGCCTTCAACGTGGCATCCATGAATCGCTCTCCTCCGTCGTAACAGGCCGGCAACGACGCGATCACGCCTTTCCCACGCCGTACCGGGGGGCACACTCCCGGATTACCGCCAAAACGCCGTCTCAGTGCTCACAGTCAGCTGAACCGTCCTGTTCGGACGAAATGGGCCCGACCGCGAGAGCGGTCAGGCTGAGCCGGAAAGCCCGCCGACAGCTCCCACACGCCCACTGCCCGTGGCCGGACCCGCTGGCCGCATCCCGCTCGGGCGGAAGATAGGGAACAAGATCTTCCTCACCGCAGTACGGGCAGTAGAAGGGGACGGAATGACCGCTAGCCATCAGCGGCCCCGGACGTCCCGGACGCAGGCTCGGCCGGGGCCACGGCACCGGCTCGATCCGCCGGGGCGGCCAGGACGGACTCGTCGGCCCGCTCGACCCAGTCCGCGAAGGACTCACCCTCGTCCCGACCGGCCGAATACGCGCGCAGCAGCCCGTCGACGTAGTCAGCGACACCGGCGGAGGTGACCTTCAGCCCACGGGACTTGCGGCCCAGCCGCGACCGCACGCCAAGATGACCACCAAGGTGCAGCTGAAAGCCTTCGACCATCTCCCCGGATTCGTCCGGGACGAGGGAGCCCTTGAGCCCGATGTCGGCGACCTGGAAACGTGCGCAGGCATTCGGGCAGCCGTTCACGTGGATGCCGATCGGCTCGTCGAAGTCGGGCAGCCGCCGTTCCAGCTCGTCGATGAGCGCCCCGGCTTTCGCCTTGGTCTCGACGATGGCGAGTTTGCAGAACTCGATCCCGGTGCAGGCCATGGTGCCGCGCCGGAAAACGCTCGGCCGGACGACCAGGTCGAGCGCGGCGAGTTCCGCCGTCAGCTGGTCGGCCTCGGCCGGATCGACGTCGAGGATGACCAGTTTCTGTGTGGTCGTCGCGCGGATGCGACCCGCGGCGAAACGGTCGGCGAGGTCCGCGACCGCGGTGAGCGTGGTGCCGCTCAGCCGTCCGGCACGGGGCGCGAAGCCGACCGCGAGACGGCCGTCGCTCTGCTGGTGGATACCGATGTGATCGCGGCCCTCGTTACGCGGCGGCGGCGGTGGCGGGCCGTCCGGCAGCGGCGCGGTCAGGTACTCCTTCTCCAGCGTCGTCCGGACCCATTCGGGCCCCATGTCCGCGACCAGGAACTTCAGCCGTGCCCGGGTGCGCATCCGCCGGTAGCCGTAGTCCCGGAACAGGCTCGCCACCGCGTACCAGACCTCGGCGACGCGGTCAGCGGCGACAAAGGTGCCGAGCCTGACCCCGAGCTTGGGATTGGTCGACAGCCCGCCCCCGACCCAAAGATCGTAACCGGCACCGAACTCCGGATGCACGGCCCCGACGAACGCGATGTCGTTGATCTCGTGCAGGGTGCACTGGTCGGCGCAGCCGGAGATGGCGCTCTTGAACTTGCGCGGCAGGTTGCTCAGGGATGTGTCACCGACGTAACGCCGGACGGTCTCCTCGATCGCCGTGGTGGCATCGATGATCTCATCGCCGTCAACCCCGGCCAGTGGGCACCCCAGGATGACCCGGGGGGTGTCGCCGCACGCCTCGGCCGTTGTCATCCCCGCGCCTTCGAGCGCCGCCCAGATCGCGGGAACGTCCTCGATGCGAATCCAGTGCAGCTGGATGTTCTGGCGGTCGGTGACGTCCGCGACGTCCCGGCCGAACCGGGTGGAGATCCCCGCGATGACACGAAGCTGATCGCTGGTCAGCCGGCCACCGTCAAGGCGGATCCGCTGCATGAAGAAGGGCGCGTCGAGCTCCTCAGGCTCAAGGATGGCCGTCTTACCGCCGTCGATTCCCTCCTTGCGCTGGGTGTACAGCCCCCACCAGCGAAATCGGCCCCGCAGGTCCTGCGGGTCGATCCCGGCGAACCCGGTGTATGGGTAATGGTTGAGGATCCGGTCCCGAACGGCGAGGCCGTCCTGGTCCTTCTTCATCCGTTCGTTGGGGTTGAGGGGCTCAAGGTGGCCGAGGGCCCACTGGCCCTGCCCCTTCGGACGGAGCGGGCGGGTGGGACGGGAGCGTGCGGGGGTTGTCATCGAGTCTCTCGCAGCCGGGTGCGGGGTGCGCCGAGAGCGCCGGCGCGCGGGAAGGTCAGCTGTGACGCGGACAGGCGGCGCTTGCGACCCTGAGCAGGTCGATGTGCAGGCGCGCGACCAGAGCAGAATCCACCAGCGGGAAGTCGACCAGCGCAGGACCCGCTGGACGGACGTCTGGACCGAGGCCGGTTATGCCTGAGCCAGTCAGACGAAGCCCCGGGCGCACGGTCACGGCCCTATGGTTCCACACTGGGCGCCCACAGGTTGGTGATCGCGCACAGAACTGACAAAAAACAACCAAACGCTCACAAAAAGTGACCGACAAATACCCGAATTATGCTATTTTCGACAGCTGAGCAGCCGTGCCCAGAGCTGCCCAGAGCCGCTGAGGCTCAGTTCCGGGTCGAGCCGCCCGCGGCGACCCGGGTCGAGGCACGGCCGCACACGTCCCGAAGATGATCGAGCAGGCTGTCGGCGGCAAGGCCTTTCTCGATCAGAGCATGCGCGCCGAGCGCCAACGCCCGCTCGCCGAGAGCCTGCTCGGAGAAACCCGTGAAGATGACGACACGGGCGCCCGGCGCGGCGCGACGTACCGCGGGCAACGCCGCGAGGCCGTCCAGGACGGGCATGCACACATCGAGCAGCACGAGGTCCGGGCCGGTCCGCGAAACGACCTCAACGGCTTCGGCCCCATCCCTTGCCTGGCCGACGACCACGAAGTCAGGCTCCATCTCCAGCAGGAGACACACGAGGTCGCGCACACCATCCGCGTCGTCCGCCACCACGACACGAACGGCGGCCTGCGGCTCCGGTTCCCCGTCCATATCCGACGTTCTACGCCACGCCAGCACCACCCGCCCATCGTCATTCGGGGTGGTTTCCCGAGCTAGCCCCCGTGCCCGGCGCTCTGGCGGGCGGGCCATACGGCCGCGATGCGCACGTAATCCGCAACGAGTCCAGTGACGCCAGTGACGCGGCAATGTGAAATGGTTATCCGTGGATTGCCTTTGATGCGCCGGAAGTAACAACGACAACAACTGTCGGCAACTTCCCACCTCTAATGATCATCGTCAACCAAAAGGTGTGCAGGTCATAGCCTTTTTCGCGCATCTGGGCGGCAAGAGCGACCAGCGGCAGGGGACGCGCGCCGCGGGGCCAGGGCACGCACCTCGCGCCATCGCTGCCCAGCCATCCCCGCGCGGCGCACGGGTGCCCCGGCGCCGGTCGCCACCCACCGCCTCCGGTGGCTCCCCGCGCCGCCTCACGCGATGCGCGCACCCCAGCCCCGCTCCTTGGTCCACAGCCCTATCGCCAGGCGCTCTTAAGTAATAAATATACGACGATAAGTAAAAAATCTTCAGACTTTGGCCAGGGTTAGTGCACGTTGGAGTAGCATGGTCACAAAAGGTGACACGATTTTTATCAATCACTCTTTGTAGACCCCTCCGACACAGAAAACGTGACACGGATCGGGCCGGCCAGGCAAGCCCCTGCCGCCCGGTCCGCCCGGAAGAAGGAAGCAGGCGCGGATGCTGCGACGGAACCGAGGCTGTGACGACACAGCCAGCGCGGAGGATCTTCTGCCATGGATGATCCGTCGCATACGTGAGGAACGGGAGCTCTCCCGGGCGGATCTCGCAAGGATCACTGGTTATAGCCGACGGTACATCGACCAATTGGAGCAGCCCAGCCGCGGTATCCCGGCTCGGCCGGTCCTGGCCGCCGTCGACGCGGCCCTGGCGGCGGACGGCGCTCTCGTTGCGCTACGGCTGGCCGCGATCGAAGCCCGCACCGAAAGAACGCACAGCGATTCAAGCCCGGAGATCGAATCCCGCCGCAGGATACGCGACCTGCTCGACTACCAGGCCTGCGATCGAAAGCTGGACGCCCTCGACCGGCGGGCGACGGAACTGATCGCGTCCGCACAACAGCTCTCCCCCGCCGATATCACCGTTCGCGTGCGGGGCCAGCAGCGTTTTGCCGACGTTCTCCTGCGGACCCGCATGCTTCCCCATCAGCAGTTCCGCCTCTTCATGATTGCGGGGCATCTCGCGGGACTACAGGCGATAGCCCTGTTGGACAGCAACGAGTTCGAGAAGGCCGGCACCTGCTGTCTGGAGGCCGCCGTCTTCGCCGAGCTGACCGGGCATGAGGGGCTGCGTGCCTGGATACTCGTGGTGAACAACCTGATCGACGCGGCGGTCCACGGCACCCGCACCGACCATGCCTGCCCCGCTTTCCCCACACCGGACGAATTCGCCAGCATGATTGCCGCGGCGGATTACCGAACGACAGCCGGCGCTGGCAAGGCGAATGCCGCTGGCGTTCCCACACCCGATTGGAATGGCCCGCGGCTCGCGACAGCCAGGGCACACAGCGCCCGCCCGCCGGTCGATTTCTCCCGGGCATTTCGACCGCCCGTGTGATGGCCGGCCCGTTCTACACGTCGGCGAACACGATGCCCGTCCGTGCTGGGACGACGCCGCGCGCCGCGGCCTGGCCGGCGAACGCCATCAGGCCCTTCAGCTGACGCTCGCCCAGGGAGAAGTCCAGGGCCGTGAAGTAGCGCGTCAGGGTGGCCGCGTCGAGCGCCTCCCAGCGCGCCGCATGCCTGGCGACGGTGCCGAGCTGGCGGAGCGCGAGGTCAAGGCTGCCGCGGAAGGCGCTGTGCACCTCCTTGACCACGCCCGGATGGGCCAGCGCGAAGTCACGCCGGACCGCCCAGAGCGCGAACACCATCGGCAGTCCCGACCAGTCCCGCCAGGCCGCTCCGAGATCAACTACATGAAGCGGATGCGTGCTTCCGGCCCGCTCAGCGTCGTGGACGGCGCGGAGCGCCACATCCCCGATCAGTACGGCCGCGTCAGCCTCGCGGAGCATGAGCGGCAGGTCCGGCGGCATGCTGGCGTAGGCCGGGGCCAGCCCCAGCTGGTCCTCCAGCAGGATCTGCGCAAGCAGCACGCCGGTCCGCGACGTGGAACCGAGCGCGACCGACCGGATCCGCTCCCGTGGGACGGCGCTGACCAGCGCAACCGACAGGACGGGGCCGTCCGAACCGACCGCGATGTCGGGCAGCACAACAAGATCGTCAGCGTGCCGCAGATACTCGACAAGACTGATCGGGCCGATATCGAGATCGCCGCTCACCAACGCCTCGTTGAGCCGGTCCGGAGTGTCCTTGGTCAGCTCGACATCCAGCAGCGCACCGGAGTGCACCAGCCCCCAGTAGAGCGGCAGGCAGTTGAGAAACTGGATGTGCCCGACCCGTGGGCGAGCCGGCCCCGGCCCGCCGGTCAACGCAGCCAGCCGCGTCGTTGCGCCAAGGCGCCGAACACCGCGCGACGCTGGCGGAGCGCCACCGGATAGCTCACGAGCCCGCTCAGCACAAAGGCCACGGCGAAGGCCAGGAACCCGTTCACGCCCAGCAGCAGCACCACCGCAAGCACCACACCGAAAATCAGCGCTCGCAGCATGAAGTAACGGGCGTTGATGGCCAGCAGACCCGAGCGGGATGGTGGCGTCGGCGGCGCCGCGGATGGCGGCCGCGACGGCCACCCGGGCAGCGACCGCCCCGCATCACCAGGTGCCCGGCTTCGAAAATCCACGATGTCCGCCCTCCTCGTCCCGGCCGTGCCCTGGGCCGGCTCATGTCATCTCGGGCGACGGGTGCGCCTGCGTACCCAGCCAAGGCGTTGCAGCAAGGACGGATACAGGCCGAGACAGATGAACATCACCAACAGGCCGAGCAGCCCGGCCGGGCCGATCGCCAGACCGGCGAGCCGCAGCAGGGCGTAGGCAGTCACGCCTGGCACAAGAATCACCAGGAAAGCCAGTATGAAGATCGAGCCGATACCGGCCGATCCCTTCGGCTTGGCGGGATGCGCGGGCGCACCCGGCCGCGGCGCCCGCGCATCCGGGGCATCCGAGGTGTCCGGTCGGCTGGTCTGCATGTCGCGGGAGCCTATGCGCCGATCGGCTGGGGAAGATCCCGACGGGCCGGGTCGGGGCCATCGAACTCCCGGATCACCCGGTAGCGGGTGTTGCGCTCCACCGGCCGGAAACCGGCATCCCTGATCACGGTGAGCAGGTCGTCACGGGTCATCGTGGTGGGCGTCCCGAAACCGTCCGCGTCGTGGGTGATCTTGTATTCAACGACCGACCCATCCAGGTCGTCCACGCCGAAGTTCAGCGCGAGCTGGGCCGTGGTCAGGCCGTGCATCACCCAGAAACACTTGATGTGATCGATATTGTCAAACAGCAGCCGGGACACCGCGAACGTCTTCAGCGCCTCAGCGCCGGTCGCCATCGGCTGGTTCATGAGCCGGTTGCGGGGATCGCCAGCCGCGTCGTGCTGAAAGCGCAGCGGGATGAACACCACGAACCCTCCGGTGGCGTCCTGGAGCTCGCGCAGCCGCAGGACGTGGTCGACCCGGTGGCGGGGCTGCTCGATATGGCCGTAAAGCATGGTGCACGGCGTCCGCAGGCCCTTGGCGTGGGCGATCCGGTGGATGCGCGACCAGTCCTCCCAGTGGGTCTCGTGGCCCACGATGTGCTGGCGGACCTCCCAGTCGAAGATCTCCGCGCCGCCCCCGGTCAGCGACTCCAGACCGGCGTCGATCAGCTCGTCGAGGATCTCGTCCGCGGGCAGGCCGCTGATCTTCTCGAACCAGTGGATCTCGGTGGCGGTGAACGCCTTGAGCGCCACCCCCGGCAGTGCTTTGGACAGCTCGCGCAGTGAACGCGGGTAGTAACGCCACGGCAGGGTCGGATGCAGGCCGTTGACGATGTGCAGCTCGGTGATGCCGGCGGGCTCCATCTCCCGGGCCAGCCGCACGGCCTCCTCGATACGCATCGTGTACGCCTCGGCCTCGCCGGGCTTGCGCTGGAACGAGCAGTACGCGCAGGACGCCGCGCACACGTTGGTGAGGTTCAGATGCCGGTTGACGTTGAAGTACGTCGCGTCGCCGTTTTTGCGCACCCGGACGGAATGCGCCAGCTCCCCCAGCCAGGCCAGCTCGTCGCAGGCGTAGAGGGCCTCGCCGTCGGCGCGGCTGAGCCGCTCGCCGCCGCCGACCTTCGCTTCGATCTCACGCTTGAACCCGGCGTCCATAACTATGAGGGTAGCCCCGCGCGCTCCCGCGACTGGCCTGAGGCCAGCCTGTCCGGCTGCCTCGTCCAGTCTTCGTCCAAGGCACCGCCCAGAACCTCCAGCGTGCCCGCGGCCGGCGCCCTTTTCATGATCAGCGCGTGTTTGTCGTTGGGTACGGTTTTCGGCCTGATCGGCGTACCCAACGACAAACATCCGCCGATCTTGCTAGGGAAAAATGCCGATCAGCGGCCATCGGCCTCGGCATCACCGCTCGCTGACATCTCGGCCCGCCACGCTGGTGCCGCGCCTGCCGGCCGGGCGCCCGGCGGCGCGTTCGGCGGCACGGCGCTGCATCCGGCCCACCGGGTAGGTCAGCACGCCCGTGATCACCAAAGCGGACAGCAACGCCAGGACCGGGCTGACGTCCAGGCCGAGCAGGACGGCCAGCACCACGATCAGCGCCGCGATCCGGGCGGCGAAGTACGGCAGCTGTACCCGGAGATCCGGTGCTGACGGTGCTGACGACGGCCGGCCGCCCGCGCGCGCCGCCCGGCCCTTGGACGCCGGTGCCGCCGCGGGGCTTTTCCTCGTGTTGTTGCGCGCCATACCTGCCTCAATCCCCAGCCTGACATCAACTACGGATGCCGCGAGTTCACGGTACGGCTCGGGCGGTGGACACCGTCGGATGCCCGGTCATGAGGACGGGCGGCGGGCGGCGCCGAGCTCACCCGTCCAGCGGCGCAGGAGGGTGTTGGGTACGCCGGCCACGTCCAGGACCTTGCCGGCGACGAAGTCCACGAGCGCCTGCGCGTCGGTCGCGCCCGCGTAGAAGCCGGGGCTCGCCGCCGCCACCACCGCGCCCGCCTCGTGCAGCGACAGCATGTGCAGCAGCGTCGAGCGGGTGAACGGCATCTCCCGGGGGACGACGACCAGCGTGCGGCGTTCCTTCAACGTGACGTCGGCGACTCGTTGCAGCAGGTCCTTGGACAGGCCCAGGGCTATCCCGGCCACCGCCGCGGTGCTCGCCGGAACAACGATCATCCCTCGCGTCAGGTAGGAGCCGCTGCTCGGGCCGGCCGCCAGGTCACCCGGCGACCAGTGCCGAAGCCAGCCCGTCTCCGCCGCCCGTGACACGGCGGCGGCCGTGCCGACGCCGAGCCAGCTCGCCAACGCCTGCGGCCAGGCGTTGTCCCGCCAGGCCAGGCCCGTCTCGTCGAGCAGCGTGAGGCGGGCGGCCCGGGAGACGATCAGATCGATCGGCAGACCAGCGGTCAGCAGGCCACGCAGCACCGACGCCGCGTATGGCGTTCCGCTCGCACCGCTGACGCCCACCACCCATGGTCGCCGCGGCTCGCCGGCGTCCGGGCCGGCCGCGGCCCGTCCCACGCCGCTCACCGGGCCCGTTACACCGGTCACCAGGCCAGGCCGCGCCCGGCGAGGTCGATGGTGGCGAAGGTGAACAGGGCGATGCCGACGAAACCGTTCGCGGTGAGGAAGGCCCGGTTCACGCGCGACAGGTCGTCCGCGGAGACGATCGCGTGCTCGTAACAGAACGCGGCGGCGGTCACCGCGAGGCCGGCCCACCACCAGACGCCGAAGTTCTCCATCAGCCCGAACACGACGAAGAAGGCGAACGTCACCACATGGGTGACGATCGATGCCGTCAGCGCGGCCTGAACGCCGAACCGAGCCGGCACCGACCCCACGCCGATGCCGCGGTCGATCTCGGCATCCTGACAGGAGTAGATCAGGTCGAAGCCGGCGATCCAGGCGCCGACCGCGGCCCCGAGGACGACTCCCGCCCACGACCAGTGGTCGGTGATGGCTATCCAGGCGCCGATGGGCGCGACCGCCTGGGCCAGGGCGAGAACGACGTGTGGGAAGTTGGTGAACCGCTTGGAATAGGAATAGACGACCAGCGGGATGACCGCGAGCGGCGCGAGCGCCAGACAGAGCCAGGACAGCGCGGCGGCCGCGGCACAGAAGACCGCCAGCGCGATGGCCGCGCCGACCGCGGCGGTGCGCACCGAGACGACGCCGGTGACCAGCTCACGTCCGGCCGTCCGCGGGTTGCGTCCGTCGATCTTGCGATCAATGATCCGGTTGGTGGCCATCGCGAAGGTGCGGGCCGCGACCATCGCGATGGTCACCAGACCGATGTCCAGCCAGTGCACCGAGCGGGAGATGTCGAAGGACGCGGTGAGCGCGGCGACATAGGCGAACGGCAGGGCGAACACCGAATGTTCGATCACCACCACCCGCAGGAAGGCGCGAACGGGACCGTCGGGTGCCGGAGCCGGCCCCGGCATCTCCGGGGCAACTGCCGCTTCACTCACCAGCGATCAACTCCATCCGCCTCGCCGCGCGCCGGGGACCCATCGCTTCCCTGCTACCGGGCGTTTCTCCTGCCGGGCACTCCTACCAGTCCGTACTCTTTTTCGCAGGCTTTTCTACAGTCCGTACTCTTTCCAGCGACGGGCGACCAGCTCCCTGGTTGCCTGATCCATCACGGCCTCCGCGGGCCAGCCGCCCTCGCGACGGTATCCCTCGGCCGGGAGCTTGCGGGTGGCGTCCACGCCGATCTTCCCACCGAAGAACTGTTCGTAGGAAGCATGGTCGAGGTGGTCGACCGGGCCGATCGTGGTCAGGAGGTCATGGGCGTAGTCGACGTTGCCGAACGCCCGCCAGGCCACCTCGGAGTAGTCGTGGACGTCACAATCGGCATCGACGACGACGACGAGCTTGGACAGCGACAACAGCCCGGCGCCCCAGACGGCGTGCATGACCTTCTGCGCGTGCTTGGGGTAGCGCTTGTCGATCGAGACGATGGCGCAGTTGTGGAAGACGCCCTCGACCGGGAGGTCGTAGTCGACTATCTCCGGGATCATCATCCGGATCAACGGCAGAAAGATCCGTTCTGTCGCCTTGCCGAGTGGGCCGTCCTCCTGCGGTGGGCGACCCACGACGATCGTCTGGAAGACCGGGTCACGCTGCATGGTCATGGCGTCGACCCGAAGCGCGGGGAACGGCTCGACCGGCGTGTAGAAGCCCGTATGGTCACCGAACGGCCCCTCTGGACGCCGTTGGCCGGGCTCCAGCCAGCCCTCCAGCACGATCTGGGCGTTTGCGGGCACCCGCAGCGGAACCGTCAGGCAGTCGACCATCTCGACCCGCTCGCCGCGCAGGAACCCGGCGAACAGGTACTCGTCGATCTCCGCCGGCAGCGGCGCGGACGCCGCGTAGGTCACCGCCGGGTCACAGCCGAACGCGATGGCGACCGGCAGCTTCTCGCCACGGCGCTCGGCCACGGCGTGGTGGGCGTTGGAGTCCTTGTGGATCTGCCAGTGCATCCCGACCGTCCGGGCGTCGTGGCGTTGCAGCCGGTACATGCCCAGGTTGCGCTGGCCCGTCTCGGGATGCCTCGTGTGGGTAAGGCCGAGGTTGAGGAAGGCGCCGCCATCGTCTGGCCAGGCATGTACCCCGGGCAGCCGGAACAGGTCGACATCCGAGCCCTTGAGCACGACATGCTGACAGGGCGCGGTGCGGACCATGCGAGGCGGCACTGTCCGCAGCGCCGCGGCCTTGCCGAGCGCCTCGCGCAGCCCGGTGAGCCCGACAGGCAGCTCGGGTTTGAGCATGGCGGCGATCCGGTCGCCGATCTCGTCGAGGCTGCTGGCTCCCAGCGCCGCGGCCATCCGCCGCTCCGTCCCGAAGACGTTGATTGCCAATGGCATGTCGGCACCGGCCGGCCGGTCAAACAGCAGCGCGGGTCCGCGGTCCCGGACAACCCGTGTGACGATCTCAGTGACCTCCAGGACCGGATCGACTGGGACGCGGACGTGCCGCAGGTCGCCGTGACGCTCGAGGTGAGCGAGGAACGCGCGCAGATCCGCCCAGGCCATGGCCACCATCCTTGCAGCGGGCGGTGCGGCCGGCCGCATTGCCGTTCGAGGCGGAAGGGGAGACGGGAGGAGACGGGAGAGCTCTCGTGCTCACCGGGAGCACGCTGGGACTGCCGCGGACGCGCGGCAGCCGCGGGTACGCATCCGGCTGCGGCATCGGTACCGGATGTGTGACGGGGGTATGGCTGTCCCACCCCGTTGCCCCGGGCGGACGCACCGCCGCTGCGGGGGGAATGGTTGACGGTACGGTCGAACAACGACGGACATGACCGCTGGGCCTGATGGACCACAACCGGCCGGTACGGTACGGGCAGGTAAATCGGGCCTCCGTGAGGTTCTGACAGCTGGCGCGATCGGGTAAGGGGGCGGCGGTACGGTGGTCGGGCTCGTGCTGACGCTGGTAGTTCTCGGGTTCTGGGTTTACGCGATTGTCGACGCGGCCGTGACCCCGGCCGCCTCGGTCCGTACGCTCCCCAAACTCGCCTGGATCGTGATCATCGTTCTGTTCGAGGTCGTCGGCGCTGTGGCCTGGTTCCTGCTGGGCCGCCCACGCCGTGGCGCTGGCGCCGCGCGGAACAGTGATCATCCGGCATGGGGCGGTCGGTCGCCCTGGACGGAGCGCCCCGGCATCCGCTGGGGTGACCCCGACAGGATCTCCGCCGGGCGTCAGTTTCCCTGGGCGCGCCGAGGCCCGGCACCGCCATCGGTCGCCCCCGACGACAACCCCGAGTTCCTGCGCGAACTGTCCGAACGGATCCGTCGCGGGGACGGCGACGGTACCTCCCGAACCTGAAAAGCCCGTCCCCGATCCGCCGCTCGAACGCCCTGGCCACTCGCGGAGCGGGTCTCGCACCGGGCCGGGCCTGTCAGTTCACCCCGGCGTAGGAGTGCAACCCGGAGATCACCAGATTGACCAGGTAGTAATCCACGAACAACGCGCTGAAACCCAACAGTGAGATCGCCGCGGCCCTGTTGCCCTTCCAACCGGCGGTGGCCCGGGCGTGCAGGTACGCGGCGTAGATCACCCACGTGATGAACGACCAGGTCTCCTTCGGGTCCCAGCCCCAGTAACGGCCCCAGGCCGCCTCCGCCCAGATCGCCCCGGCGATGACCGCGAACGTCCAGATCGGGAACGCCAGCCCGATCACCCGGTAGGTGATGCGGTCCAGAACCGCGGCCGTGGGCAGACGCATCATGATGCCACCACGCTTGCGCATCGCGGCGGACGCGCCGGCCCGCCCCGCGGCGACAGCGGCCAGCTGGTTCTCCCAGCGGTCCTTCAGCAGATACAGGACGGTCGTGACCGCCGAGAGCATGAACACGCCGCTGGCGACGATCGCCGCGGCCACGTGGATCTTAAGCCAGTAGGAGTTCAGCGCTGGGACAAGCGGTCCCACGGCGACGTAGAGCACCGTGCCGGCGAAACCCAGATAGAGAACCACCGGGAACATCACGAAAACACCCAGCCAGCGGACACGAGCCCGGGTCCGCGCCAGCATGACCAGGTAGGTTGACACCGCGACCAACGTGATCATGGATGAGAACTCGTACATGTTCCCCCACGGCACCCGGTGCGCGGCAAAGCCACGAGCCGTCACCGAACCCACCTGAGCCAGCCAGCCAAGAGCGGTCAGCGCCACCGCGATCCGGCCGATCCAGCGCACCCCGGCCGGGCCGGGTGGGTGCTCGCTATCCCCGGCCATCGCCGCGGCCAGTGCCGCCGCCGGATCAGTCATCGCGCCGGGTCCGCCCTGGCCGCCACCGTCAACGCCGCCGTCAACGCCGCCGTCAACGCCGCCGTCAACGCCACCACCGTCAACGCCGCCGTCGACCTCCCCGCTGCGTTCGGCCGCGCCGAGACCGGCGCCGGCCATCGCCGGGACCCGTTCGGAAGCCGTGAGCCGGGCGGCTCCGGCCGATGACGGCGATGACATGACCGGCTCCACCGCCGGTGCGCCGCTCGTCCGTCCGAACCGGCCGAACGCGAACTCGGCCGCGTAGCCGAGCATCGCCAGCGCGTAGACCACCATGGTCGCGCCGAGAAAATGATCGGACAACGCGGCAAGACCGGAGTTGACAGGCATCACAGCTCCTGTTTGTTGGAGTCCACCAGCCGGGGGTCCGTCTCCATGGCCGCCCGCGCATCCAGCGCGATCGCCCGCAGTTCGGCGGCGAAGCCGTCGATGTCGGACCGGGACAGACCGCCGATCTCGACGATGGTCGCGGCAGCCGCATGCGCATCCGCACCCGTTCCTACGCCCGTGCCGGCCGCGGGGCGCGCCCGCACCCAGACCCGGCGGCGGCGGACCCGCATGCTCACCAGCAGACCGCAGATGATGGCAATCGCCGCGACCAGCACCCAGCCCTTGAACGGGTCCGACTTCGTCTGGAATGTCGCGAACTCGCGCACGCCGTCGGCCTCCAGTGACATCCCGCCGGGCAGACCGGTGACGGTTCGCTGCTTCGGGTTGTTCAGCGCCAGGACCTGCGCCGCGCGATCATCGCCGAGCGGCCCGTTCAGCCGGAGCTGACGCATGTCACGGGTGTCCAGCGAGTAGACGTTCTGCGGGATGCCCTCGTTGATGTGCAGGTTGCCGACATAGCCGGTGAGCGTCAGGCCGGGTGCGTTCGCCGCCGGGTAGGTCGAGACATAGCCGCGCGCCCGGTCCAGTTCGGTGGTGGGCGTGAACACGCCGCTGAATGCCAGCTGCCGCGGCTCACGGGTGGGTCCGGTCGGCGCGAGCCCGGTATCGCCGATCTTCAATGTGCAGGTGGAGGTGAACATGGCGTCCCGGGGCGTGCACGGTTGATAGCCCTCCCAGACAACCCCGCCGGCAGCGTCACGCAACACGAAGTGCGGCGCGTATCCGTGCCCGATCAGATAGATCTTTGCGCTGCCGATCGCCAGCGGGTGGTTGACCCGGATCTCAGCCACACGGGTGGGCTCGCGCAGCCCGGATGCGTACGCGACCGTCGCGCGGAAGTCCGCCGGCTGGCCGGTCGGCTGGTAGGAGGCGGTGAACTTCTCCATGGTCAGGGAGAACGGCGCCAGGCCACCGGCGGGGTCGACAAGCCTGCCCCGGCTGAACTGGTCGTAGGAGACCAGCGTGTTCGCAAACCCGTCCCCCGTGATGACGAGGACCGTGCCCTGATAGCCGAACCACGAGCCCAGCCCGACACCGACGAGCATGAGGACCAGCGCGATATGGAAAATCAGGTTTCCGGTCTCGCGCAGGTACCCCTTTTCCGCCGCCACGGAGAAGTCGGGGCTGCCATCGGGCCGGGTGGCGCCCTCGGCGGCGACGGCCAACCGGAACCGCCGCCGCCGCAGAACCACCCGCGCGGCCTCGATCGCCTCCGGCGGGGTGAGCGCGGTGTCCCACGTCTGCCCTCCGGTCAGCCGGCTCGGCCGGGCCGGTGCCCGCGGCGGGCGTCCCACCAGCGCTCTGGCATGCCAGCGGACCCTGGCCGACAGGCATCCGATCAGGGAGATGAACAACAACAGGTAGATCGCGGCGAACCAGGGAGCGCCGAACACGTTGAACGCGGACACCCTGTCCAGCGCCGGCGCGAGCGACGGGTGGTCACGGAAGTACTGCTCGACTTTCAACGGGTTCAGCGACCGCTGTGGCAGCAGGGAACCAGGGACGGCCGCGAGCGCCAGCAGGAACAGCAGCAACAACGCGGTGCGCATACTGGTCAGCTGATGCCAAAGCCGCCGGATCCGCACGATGACCCACCGCGCGGGGCCCCACCGCGCGGAGACCCGGCGCGCGGAGCCGAGGCCTCGGACAGGGCCGGCGCCGCGAACATCCGGCCCGACAGCATCCAGCGCGGCAGCATCCGGCCCGCCCGACGCTTGAGACGGCGGTGGCGATGCCTGCGCACGCACATCGTCAGGCACGGTCGTGGGCGCCGTCGGCTGGCTCACAGCGGAGTCTCCCCGAAACCCGGCGCGTAGGGGCGGACAGCCGCGATCAGATCAGCCCAGGCGCCGGTGAGCTGGAGGAGCCCGACGCCGACGAGCAGGACGCCACCGAAGAGGGTAAGCGTCCGCGCGTGCCTGCGCACCGCGGCCAGCGCACCAGCGACCCGCCGGAAAGCCAGGCCCACGATCAGGAAGGGTATCCCCAGCCCCAGGCAATAGACGGCGGACAGCAGCGCGCCTCGGCCGGCGGTCGCGCTCTGTACGGCCAGGCCCAGCACCGCGGTGAGAGTCGGCCCGAGACACGGCGTCCAGCCGACCCCGAACAGGACTCCGAGCAGCGGTGCGCCGAGCAGGCCCGGGGCGGGCAGGCGGTGGATGCGCCATTCCCGGTTGGCCAGCGGGACCCGCGCGAAAACACCGGCGAACGCCAGCCCCATGACGATGGTCACCGCGCCGAGGATCTGGCTGACGCCTACCTGGTGCAGGGTCAGCCATCGCCCCAGCCCGCCGAAGGCGGCGCCGTAGCTGACGAAGACGGCGGTGAAACCGGCGATGAACAGGCCGGTTCCGACGGTGACCCGGCCCGCCCGGCGGCGTGATCGCAACCGAGACCAGGCCCGGGGCGGGGCCGCGACCTCGAGCGGGGCCCCCGGAGCGCCGGCCGCCGCCGGCCCGGCTGGCACACCCGGCACAGCCGGCACAGCCGGCACGGCCATGGCGGCCAAGGCGGTTGCCCGGCCGGTGCCAGGCACCGGGCCGGTCGCGAGATCCTCGCCCGACAACCCGGTGACGAACGACAGGTATCCGGGCACCAACGGCAGCACGCACGGGGACAGGAACGACAGCAGCCCGGCCGCCGCGGCGACCGGCACAGCGAGCAGCAGCGGTCCATCGGTGACGAACGACGCGACGCTCACGTCTCCGCCCGCAGCCTGGTGAGCATGGGCGTCAGCTCATCCGGGAGAACCCCGCCGGTGAAGCGGGCCGCGAGCCGGCCCTTGGCGTCCAGCACGAAGGTGGACGGCAGGCCGGGCGGCACCGGCCAGCGCGCGGCGAGCGTGCCGATCCGGTCGATGATGCTGGGATAGTTCACCCCATTATCACGGATGAACGCCTTCGCCGCGGAGAGGTTGTCCTTCTCGTTCACACCGACGAAGGCCACCTGTGGATTGTCGGCGGCCATCGTGACCAGACCGGGCGTTTCCGCGCGGCAGGGCGCGCACCACGACGCCCAGAAGTTCACGACGATGATCCGCCCGCGGTAGCTGGTGAGGTCCAGCTCGGGACCGGTCACGGTCGGCCCGGTGAGGATCGGGGCCGGCGTCCGGTTCTCGACCGGGACGAAGTCGGAGTTGGACGCCTGCTGGACAAAACCGAACCCACCACCAGCAGCCTGATCCACGCTGTCGGTCCCGCTGGAACAGCCAGTCACCACACAGAGCAGCGCGCACAGCGCACCGGTGATGACCAGCGACGCATGTTGACGTGGACGTGGACGCGGACCCGGCCACCGCGCCCGCCCGGCCCAGGCGGCAGGCATCCCCGATGCCGCTGTCACGCTCCGCCGCCCGTCCACACTCACTCCCGTCACACGCATCGGACCCGGTCTCACCTACGACCCACTGTAGAACTCGGCCCCAAGCGTAGGTTGCGGGCGCCGCCGCTGCCCGGCCCCCCGATGTCCCCAACCCGATCAAATCAAGGAACGGGGTTGGGATGCGTGCGTCGCGAGGCAGCCCGGGGAGCCGCCGGAGGTGGTGGGTGGCAACCGACGTGCGTCGCGCGGCGATGGATCGCGATGGATGGGGAGCGATGGCGCGAGGCGCGTGCCCTGGCCCCGCGACGCCGCATCCCCTGTTGCCGGAGCGTCCGAGGACAGCCGCGAAGGCCCACGGGCAGGTCAGGCACCGACAGAACCGGCCTGGTTGACGGTCGGGCCGTTCGGCTCGGCATAGTCGACCCGCACCAGCCGATCGCCGGAGTACACCGCCGACGTCACACTGGCGAGCGCGCACTGGCGACGGTCCGGACGGTGCCAGAGCCTGCTGCCCTCCAGCGCGCGGCGGGTCGTCCACACAGGTAGCTGGTGGCTGACCAGGACCACCTCCCGGCCGGGGAAGGCCGCACGCCACTCGGCGACGGCGGCGAGCATCCGTCCAGCGATCTCAGTGTAAGGCTCCCCCCAGGACGGCTCGAACGGATTGATCAGAATTTTCCACATCCGTGGGTAGCGGACAAGGGCCGGCCCGGCCTCGAACGGCTTGCCCTCGAAGACGTTGCGACTCTCGATGAGGCGTGGGTCGACCTCGACTGCGACACCGCTGGCGGCGGCAATCGGCGCGGCGGTCTGTCTCGCCCGCTCCAGCGGGCTGGCGACAACAACAGCGATGTCACGATCAGCAAGAAACTCCGCGGTCACCTTGGCCTGGCGCGCGCCGGCTTCGGACAGCACGAACCCGGGCAGCCTGCCATAAAGGATCTTCTGGGGATTGAAGACCTCACCATGACGGACAAGGTGGATGGTCGTCAGCGGGGTGTCAGTGCTGTCAGTGGTGTCAGCGGTGTCAGTGCCCGTCCGCGTCATGAGCGCGGCCCTCCAGCGCTTGTTGCCGGCACCGGCTCAGGGACGCCGGCCGCGGCCCGCGCCGCCGCCGGCGCGGCGTTGGCGATCCGCTCGACAGCGGCGTCATCGTGTGCCGCCGAGACGAACCACGCCTCATAAGCGGACGGCGGCAGGTACACCCCGGCGTCCAGCATCGCATGGAAGAACGCCGCGTAGCGGGCGCTCGACTGGGTCCGCGCCCCGGTGTAGTCGATGACGGACGGCGCGTCGGTGAAGAACACGCTGAACAGCGAACCGGCGCTGCTGGGCAGGTGCGGCACGCCCTGCTCGGTCAGCGCAGTCGACACGATGCCGGCAACATCACCGGCGCGCGTGTCAACCGTCGTGTACACCTCCGGGCCGCAGGCTCGCAGCGTGGCCAGACCCGCGGCAACCGCCAGCGGGTTGCCCGACAGCGTCCCGGCCTGATAAACGGGTCCGGCCGGGGCGAGATGGGCCATCACCTCACCCCGGCCACCGAAGGCCGCCGCGGGCAGCCCACCGCCCATGACCTTGCCGAAGGTGAACAGATCCGGCGCCCATCCCTCGACGGCGCCTTCCGCCCCCCACCAGCCGGCCGGCCCGACCCGAAAACCGGTCATCACCTCATCCAGGATGAACAATGCCCCGTAGGTGTCACAAAGCCGACGCACTCCGGCGTTGAAACCCGGCAGCGGCGGGACAACTCCCATGTTGGCGGCGGCGGCTTCGGTGATGACAGCGGCGATCTCGTCAGGATACCGGATGAATGCCGCCTCGACGGCGCCCAGGTCGTTGTAGGGCACGACGATCGTTTCCGCTGTGGTGGCGGCAGTCACGCCCGGTGTTTCCGGCAGGCCGAGGGTCGTCACTCCCGAACCAGCCGCGGCGAGCAGGGCGTCGACATGACCATGGTAGCAGCCGGCAAACTTTATGATCTTCGGACGTCGGGTGAAACCCCGCGCGAGCCGCAGCGCGCTCATGGTGGCCTCGGTCCCGGAGTTGACCAACCGGACCTGCTCGACCGGGGCCACTCTTGACACGATCTCTTCGGCCAGCTCGACCTCACCCGGGCTCGGCGTGCCGTAGCTCGTACCACGTGCCGCCGCCGCCCGCAGCGCCTCGACGACCGCCGGGTGGGCATGACCAAGAATCATCGGCCCCCACGAGCAGACCAGGTCGACATACCTGCGACCGTCCGCGTCAGTGAGGTATGCACCATCCCCGGACACCATGAAGCGCGGTGTGCCGCCAACAGCCTGAAACGCCCGGACCGGTGAGTTGACCCCACCTGGGATGACCCGCTGCGCGCGGCGGAACAACTCCTGGGAGGCCGGAGCCTCGGATCCGACTGGCATACCACCGATCCTCGCAGGTCCGCACCGCGCCGCCGCACGATGTGCCCGCACTCCGACCATTGATGATTTTTTGGAGGGAGCCGCCGGTGGGCGGGGGATAACCCAGCCGCCCACCGGCGGCGGCTCGGTGCACGGAACGCCAACCAGCCGCGGTGCGGGCGCGCCGCCGAGCCCACCCGCACCGGCTGTGTCACGACGCATCTGTGAGCATGACGCAGCCAGCCGTGCGGCGCACGGCGTAGCGCGCCAGACGGCCGGTGTGTCCGGTTGTTGCCACTCGAGACAGGGATCGTGTCCACGGCTTTCGGCTGATACACCTGCTCCGCGCCTGTGAGCATTCCGAGAGTCCGCCGCCGGGTCCAGCGAACACGCCGCACCGGCGCCACGGCCCACATCAATGATCCATTTTTTCCGTGTACCAGCCAGCGCTGTTGACCACCGCCAGCCGCTCCAAGCAGCCACCTGCCCGATTGACAGCCAGCGCTCGCGCCTCGGATACTCGCTTCCGAGTAATCGGAGCCGAGGTGGTGGGAGCATGGCACATCAACGGCCGGCAAACATGTTGGCACTGGCTGTGCTTGCGCTGCTCAACGAACGGCCCATGCATCCGTACGAAATGTCAACTACGATGCGTGAGCGCCACAAGGAAAACAGCATCAAGCTGACCTACGGCTCGCTTTACACCGTGGTGGAGTCGCTGGCCCGTGGCGGCTACATCAGGGCACGGGAGACCGTTCGCGAAGGCCGGCGGCCCGAGCGGACCATCTACGAGATCACCACCGCTGGTCGAACCGAGCTCTACGACTGGATGTCCGAGCTTGTCAGCACACCCGCGAAGGAGTACCTGCGCTTCGAGGCGGCGCTGTCCATGCTGGCCGTGCTCACGCCAGAAGACGCCGTCCGGCTGCTCACCGAACGCCGCAGCCGGCTCATGCTCCAGATCGAGCACGCCCGCGCGGGGCAGGCCCTCACCGTCCGCGAAGGCCTGCCCCGATTGTTCATGCTGGAAACCGGGTTCGTCAGCGCGCTGGCCCAGGCCGAGCTCCGCTACGTGGACGAGCTCATCAAGATGATCTCCGAACGGACACTGGATGGCATCCACATATGGGATGCCATCCACACTCGCGAGACCGAACCGGACCGAATCCGCGACGTCGTCGTCCGGGCGCTGCGGGCTGGCGGCCACACGGGATCCGCGGCCGACGCCGTCCTGAACACGACCGAACGAGCCATCGCCGCGCAGGCCGGCCCGGCCGGCGCCAGCCCCTGGCCGGCCTGGGAACAACCGGCACCGCCAGCGCCGTCCGCCGCGCCCGGGGACGCCGCTGGAACGCCCGGCCCGCACGATCGAAGCCGGAGACCGATCACGTGAACAACGAACCACGTTCTGTCGCCCGTCATCCCACAGGTTCAGGAAGTTCAGGGGGACCGATGACCTCAGACCCGGCTCCAGCGCAAGCCGCGCGACCGACCGGCAGCTCCACCACGCAGCTGCTCCAGGCGCCTGGCCCGGTCGCGTCCATGTCCATGTCCATGCCCGCGACAGCCATCCCCACGGCGACAGCCATGTTCGTGGGCTCCGGCGGGCATTGTGCGATCCAGGCGTCCGACCTGGTCAAGCACTACCGAGGTGGCGTCCGGGCGCTGGACCGTCTCAGCTTCCAGGTCGCCCCGGGCACGGTATTCGGCCTGTTGGGACCGAACGGGGCCGGCAAGTCCACCACGGTGAAAATCCTCACCACGCTCTCGCGTCCTGACTCCGGCGGGGCCACGGTGGCCGGGATCGATGTCCTCGCCCATCCCGGCCAGGTGCGACAGGGGATCGGTGTTGTCACGCAGCGTTCCGGCATCGACCTGGAAGCGACCGGACGGGAGAACATCGCGCTCGCGGCCCACCTGCACGGGCTTGCCCGCGCCGAACTGGCCACCCGGGTCACCGACCTGCTCGACCGGTTCGAGCTGGCCCAGGCCGCCGATCGCCCAGCGCGCACCTACTCCGGCGGCATGCTCCGGAAGCTCGACGTGGCCGTCGGGCTGGTGCACCGGCCCAGCGTGCTGTTCCTCGACGAACCCACCACCGGGCTCGACCCGCACGCACGCATGCAGATGTGGGACGAAATCGGTTCACTCGCGGCGGACGGCCTGACAATCATGCTGACCACCCACTACCTGGAGGAGGCGGACCGGCTCGCGTCCAGGGTCGCCATCATCGACGGCGGCCGCATCCTTGTCGAAGGCAGCCCGGACGAACTCAAGAGCGAACTGCGGGGAGACGCCGTCCGCCTGGAACTCGCGACCGTTCCCGACGCCGCTCTCGCGGAGGGCATCACCATGGCCCTCAACGGGATTCCCGGGGTCACCGAGACCACGCTGGACGGTCGCGAGGTCCACAGCCGGGTGACCAACGGCGCGTCGTCCCTGCCCGCCGTGTTCGCCGCTCTCGAACAGGTGGACACCACGGTCATCGCGGCGACGATCGCCAGACCATCACTGGATGACGTCTACCTGCGCCATGTCGGCCACCGGTTCAGGGCCACCGCCGGGACCGGCCCGCGCCCGGCCGGCGTCGGTGCTGGTACTGGTGCTGGTACCGACGACACGAACGGCCGGGAACAGGGCGTCGCGCGCAAAAAGGAGGTGGCGTGATGTCAGGCGGCACCGGCACCACCACCTGGTCTGGCAACGCGGTCACCGGAGCGGCTGCCATGGACAGCACGCTCCGCCCCGGCCGTGGGGTGGATGCTTCAGGTTCCCGGCCGGCGCCGTCGCCCGCAACGGAGTACGCGGCGTCCGCCGGCAGCCAGCTGCGCTGGCTGACTGTGCGGCAGCTGCGTGCGCTGGTTCGCCAGCCCGCCTACCTGGCGATCACGATCGTGCAGGCCGTGGTCTGGCTGCCCCTGTTCGGTTCGCTGTTCCGCCGGGTCGTCGATGTTCCCGGCTTCGGCAGCGGATCCTACTTCGATTTCCTGACTGCCGGCGTCGTGGTGATGAGCGCTCTGTTCTCAGCCGGCTGGTCCGGCATGCGGGTCATCGTCGACATCGATCGCGGGGTCATGGACCGGATGCTCACGTCACCGGTCCGGCGATCCGCGCTGATCAGTAGCGCGCTTGTCTACCAGGTGGTGGTCACCACCATCCAGTCGGTCATCATCATGCTGCTCGGCTGGGCCGTCGGGACCCACTACCGCAACGGCCTGGTCGGCCCGGCCGTCCTGCTCACAGCCGCGTCGCTGGTCGCGGTCACGGTCGCGGCCTGCTCGAACGCGCTGGCCCTGCTCGTGCGGAAGGAGGACGTCCTGATCGCGGCGGTGAACTTCGCCATCCTGCCGTTGACGTTCATGTCATCGGCAATCATGGCACGGAACCTCATGCCGGGCTGGATGAAGACCATCGCGCGGGTCAACCCGGTGGACTGGGCGGTCAGCGCCGCCCGCGAGGCCGGCTCGACCGACCCGGACTGGCTGGCGGTCAGCATCTACCTCTGCTGCCTCACCGGGCTCGCCGCGATAGCCGGGAAACTCGCGACCCGCGCCTTCGACGCCTACAGCCGCTCCCTGTAGGCCTGATTTTTAGAGCGCCCGAGGATAAGGCGTTCGATCAGTGAGCGGCTCATCCGCGCCCGATCCGGCAAGGCTGCGGAGGAAGGCGCCCTGGTGCTGGGAGCCGACTGACGACAACGCGGCCGGGCGGGATGCGGGGAGCCGCGAGCCGGACAGTCCTATCCTCGGGCGCTCTTAACCTCGGGCCTGCGGCGCGCGTGGCAGGGATGTGGTCCGACGGGGTGAAGTAGCCACACACAGAACGGCCACCCATGATCCTTCAGAGGAAATCCGACTTCAAAGGACAGGGGTGGCCGTGCACTATGGCAGAGCCACCGGTGGTGGCCGAGAACGACCGTGTGGTCTGTCTCAACCGATTGCTCGGATTCCGGTCAGAGCTGTACCGCTGTCTGCCTCGGCGAGGCGATACCCTGTTCGAGCTGTGCGACGCGGTGTTGTGCAAGTGACAGACCGATGGTGTCCCCCTGCCGGAACTGTCGTTGAACGGGGTGCACCGGCGTGGGCACGGGGCCATGTACGACGCCTTGGCCGAAGGACGGACGAGGTATCCCGGCTACGCACAGCGGTGGTAGGACTGGACCTTCCCCGCCCGCGGGGCGGACAGCTGGCGGTAGCGGTAGACGTCGCGCCCAGACGTGGAATGTTCCCCATTCGCGTCGCGGCGCCCGGAGGCCCCAGCCCCCGTCTTTCACCGCGCTTGACGACAAACCACGCTCGTGAGCCGACGGGGCTTCGCTCAGTATACGAGCGGGGGCAGATCCTCGCGGGCACCGACACAGAGACGGACGCGATCAGCCGGCATCAGGGAATACTCCCGACGAGATCCTCTCCGGGGCCATCCCGTTTCCCGTGGCCGCCCCACGTATCGT
>NZ_CAKJTP010000026.1:0-14597 GCF_917627335.1 Protofrankia sp. CiT1
CCCCGCATCATCATGATCGGTATAGGTGGTGAACGTGCCCTGCGGCGAGCGCTCCGTCGCCGTGGCCGCCCACACCCGGTTCAGATCGTCATACGCCAGGAACGTCCAGGCCCCGACCGCGTTCACCGCCGACGTCACGTTCCCCGCATCGTCATAACCCAGCCGGCTCACCCCGGCGGACGCGCCAGTGACCTGCGGTTCGGTGACCGCCACCGGCCGGTTCCGCCGGTCGTACACCGTCGACGTGGTCTTCCCCCGGGTGTTCACATGGGTCAGGACGTTGCCGTTGCGGTCATATGTCCACGACTCGACCGGGGTGAGCACGCTCCCGCCCGGCGGGGTGTAGGCCGGGTAGCTCGTCTGGGTGACCCGGCCCAGCCGGTCCACGATGCGGGTCGTGACCAGCCCGCGGGTATCCCGACGGTGGGTAGCCTCCCCGAACGTGTTGTACCCGACGTCGGACGTGGGACGACCGCTGGTGGCGGTCGCGCCGTTCTCCTCCACCAACACCGGCGGCGCCTTGCTCTGGGTGACCCGGCCGGCCGCGTCCACGCTGCTGTTCGTCAGATACGCCGGGTCCGGCGACCCTCCCGCGACGTACCCCCGCGGATCCGCGGTCCCGGTGACAAACCCCCGCTGATCCCGCAGCGTCGTCGACACGAACGTCGCCGAGCCGTCCCCGAACACCGCCCGCGACGTCACCCGGGACGCGTTGTCATACCCGATATCGACCCGCCCGGTCGTGCTCGTCCCCGCCGCACCCGACACCGCCGAGGTGACATCATCGTTCGCGTCATAGGCCAGGTCGGTGGTGCGGGCCAGCCCCGCCGGATCCACCGTCGACCGCGTCGTCCGCCCGGCCGCATCCACCACCGTGGTCACCGTCAACCGGCCACCACCGGTCGTCACCCCGACCGGATTACCCGCCCCGTCATAACTGCGATCGGCCAGCACAATGTCACGGGCAGCTGGACTCGACAGCACCCCGTTCACGGTGTCCGGCGGCCGGTAGCCCACCAGAATGTCCTGCCGCGGCAGATCATCCAACCAGTAGGTGTGCTGGACCGTCCGGCCCAGCGCATCGGTCACACTCGCCAACCGGCCCGCCGGGTCGTAGGCCCGGGACTCGGTCACCACGTCCCGCGGCGTCGACCCCGCCACCGGATCATCCACAAAACTCTTCACCGTGGTCGTCGCCAGCAGGTTCTTGGCCGTGTACGTGAACGCCGTGACCGTGCCCTGCGGATCCGTGACCGTCGCGGCGTTCCCGTTGTCGTCATACGTCGTGGCCGTGGTCGCGGCCTCCGCCGCCCCCGCAGCCGCGGTCGTCGACGTCACCCGGTCGTCGTTGTCATAGGCGTACGTCGTCGTCCGCGCCGCATCCCCACCGGTCGCATCCGACACCACCGTCTGGGTGCGGTTCTCGTTCAGGTCGTAGGTGTTCGCCGTGACCCGGGTGTGGGTCACCCCGGACACCGGGTTCACCACCCCGGGCTCGGTCACCTGCGAAACCCGCGACAGCTTGTCGTAGGCCGTGGTCGTGGTCAGCCCCGCCGGGAAACTGTCGGAGGTCTCCCTCGCCGTGACCCGCCGACCCAGCTCGTCATAGCTGTAGTCGTGGACCAGCCCGACCGGATCGACGTCCCCGCGCAGATCCCCCTTGCTGTCGTAGGAGAAGGCCGTGACCTTCCCCCGCGGATCCGTCGTGGACAGCAGCACATCGCGCGGGACCGTGCCACCACCGGTCGCCGATTCCGTGCCCGCCGCATACGACCAGGTCGTGGTCCGCCCGGACGGGAAATCCGACGTGGCCGGCACGGTCTTCGCGACCAGATCCCCCAGCACGCTGTAGGCGAACGTCGTCGCGTAGGTGCTGTCGGTCGCGGACGCCGACCGGCCGTCCCGGGAGACCGTCATCAGATCGTTGCGGGGATCTCCCGGCGCCCCCAGAAAATAGCTGTAATAGTCGCTGTTCGTCTGCTGGGTACCGCCCGTGACCGCCCGGACCGTCGTGCGGGCCAGAATGTTCCCCCGGGTATCGGTCTGCAGCATCAGCAGGTTGTCGTTCTCATCGGTCACCTGCGCCAGGAAACCCCGGTCGTTATACGCGAACCGGCGGTTCCCCGTCCCGTCCCGATGCGAAATCAACTGGCCGTTCGCGTACTCCCAGTCCTCGGCGTGCCCCCGCGGGTCCGTCACCCGCACAATCACCGTCGGACTGCTACTGATCACCGTGAACGTGGTGCGCTTGGCCAGCCCCTCCTCGCGCCAGGCCACAGTCCCGTCCAGGTTGTACCCGATCGTCTCCGCGACGTTCCCCCGCGGCAGGATCGTCTGCCCCAACAGCCCGTTGAACGCATAGGCGTACGTCGTCGGCGTCGACGACCGCGGCGAGACCACCGAGGTGAGGTTGGCGCCGGTGTAGCCGTACGACCAGACCACCGGCCCGCCGTAGGCGCCGACCGTGTTCGTCGCCACCTGGCTCACATGCGTGCCCGACCAGGTGAACGCCAACGACCGCCCCGTCGTCACGTTCAACGCCTGCGTCAACCGGCTGGTCGCGTCGTAGCCCAGCTGCAGCTGCCGACCGGCCACATCCGTGACCCGGCTCAGCCGGCCATCGGAACGGAACGCCGACGCCGTACCGGTCTTGTCGATCAGCAGGGTGGCGGCGGTGAGCACCACGTCGTCCACCCGGCCCGACCCGGTGCCCTCGGTGTACGGACCCGCCCGGGTCCCGAACAGCACCGCCGGATCGGTCACCGACATGATCTGTGTGCCGTTCCGCAACACGATGATCGATGGCCCGTTCGTCACCACCGTCAACGTGTCCGACGTCGTGCAACAGGAGCTCGACGCATTGGCGACCGTCGTGTCAACCCCACTGACACGCTTGATCAGCCGCCATTTGCTCGCCGACGGCACCGCCACCAACCGCCAGAAGTTCGCGGTGTCCGCGACCCGGAACGCCAACCCCATGTTCGCCTGGGTGACCGGCTCGGTGAAACTGAACGACCCGTCCGCCGCCGCGTTCACCACCAGCAGGTTCTGGTTGCCAGCCGCACTCGACACCAGATACGAACGGTTGCTGTCGACACCCCAGACGCCGGCCAGCGCAGTCCAGGCCGCACCGCTGTCCGCCACCCCGGCCGACGTCGACGAGTTCCCCCGGGTGAACGAATCCCGCTGCTGATCATCCAGGGTGGCGAACCCACCGACCCGCCCCGCACCCGTCGCCAACCCGTACAACCCGGCCCGCGTCGCCGTCTGGAACGCACCGTCGCTCGCGGTCGCGACCACCCGGTCGTTGCGCGACACCGCGATCGACGACCCCGCCGTCGTCACCGCGAACACATCCGACGCCGCGCAGCACGCGTTCGACGCGGTCGCCACCGTGCTCGTCACCCCGGCGACCCGTTTCGCCAGCACCAGCTGGTTCGCCGACGGCTTCGCATACAACATCCACAGGTTGTCCGCGTCCTGCACACGGAACGCGACCCCGAGATTGTCCTGCGCCACCGGCAGGGTGAACCGCACCGTGCCGTCCGACCCCGCCGGCAACACCGCCACACTCCGCCCGGAGGCGGCCGACACCAGATAGGCGTCGTTCCCCGCGATCCCCCAGGTGCCGGCCAGCACCTGCCAGCCCTCACCCGTATCCGCCGACCCCAACGACGCGTTCGAGTCCGCCCCGGTGAACGACGCCACCCGCGGCGACGGCCCCTGCAACAGCGAGTAGTAGCCAAGCGACGGCACAAACGAGCCGTCCGGGTTACGCCCGAACCGCGACACCCGCCCATCCGGATACCGGACGGCGAGATTCCCCTCCCCGGCCAGATCCGGCGCGATCGCCATGTCGTACTGGCTGGACCAACCCACCCCGAACAGGCCATCGGCCGGGTTCCGGTCGTTGTACGTCCGGGTCACCCCGAGCGCCGGCCCGACCCCCGCCACCGACGCGTCCACCGTCGACGTCGCATAGTTCCCCACCACCGGCGTCACGTTCGCCACCGCCGGCGCATACGGATCCGCACCCAGATGACCCTCAGGACCAGACAGGGGAACCTTCGTCACCAGCCGGCTCGGCGACATCGCCGCGCTGGGAAGCTGGAAGTCACCAACCCAACCCTGCCAGTAATACGACTGGTCCCACGACAGGACACCCTTCGGCGGGCTCCACATATTCGAGCTGATCCACCCCGACGACCAGCAGCTCCCCGAATTCGCATCCGACCCGGTACACAACTGGAAGTTGAAGTTCACCCCCTGACCCGGATAGTTGTCCGGGTCATTACCCGTCAGCGTCAACGTCGGCGTCAGCGAGTACACCGCCGCGCCATTCATGGGCGATGCCGAGGTCACCACCGGCGCCACGTTCGGCACGATCAACCCCTGCGAAAGGGTCGGTACCCCCTCGTCGTAGAACCAGGTGGTACCCCAGTTCACCATGTCCCACCGCAACGTGTACGTCCCCGGCGCCAACGGATTCACCGTCGTCAACAAATCGATTGTCTGACCCGGATTCACCGTCGTCGGCAGCTGCGTCGCGTACCCCTGATGCACCAGCTCGGTCGTGTTCGACGCGTCATACACGTGATACGACAGCATGTAGTTGCTGTTCGCCCCCCACGCGTCCCGGCCGGTGTTCGTCAACCGGACCCAGACCTTGCCCTGCTGGTTGTTCGTGAGCGGCTGATCCCACACCGGACTACCCGACGGATAGCTGTACTGCGCACCGTACGGCGTCCACGTGATCGACATCTGCGGCCGGTTCGCCGCCGTGGCGGTGTTATTCGACAGGAACTTCTTCCACGCATAATTATCCGTCGTACTCGCCCGGACCGACGTCCCCGTGTTCGTCTTCCGCCCGTGCGTCCAGTCATCCACCAGCGCGGTCAACCGCGGATCGCTGAAGGAACCCCAGTTCGCCGGGCACGACGACGAATACCCGTAGGCGAAACTGCTCTGCGCGACCTCCGGGCCGATCGCCGCCCCCGGCCACAGCATCGTCGTGCCATCCCAGGACTGGTTCACCTCGTACAGGCTCACCGGCCGCGCCGTACACGACCACGACCAGCTGTTCACCAGCGAAACGGTCACGCCCAGGACGTTGACCTGGTTCACCGCCGCCGTGCCCTGCCAGTTGATATAACCGTAATTGACGTCCCCGCCGCCGTTGTACGTCCCGACGTGAATGTCGTCCAACGTGTTGTAATGCGAATTCGGATACGCCGACGACACGTAGGTGTCGTCCGCCCACGCCTGCAACACCTCGACCGACGGGTCGACCTTGACCGGGAACACCCGCGCCGGATCGGACAGCCACCCGGCATCCAGATCCACCTGCAACGCCGCCCGGCCATCCGCGGCGGTCACCAGCGAGTAGAC
Source organism: Protofrankia sp. CiT1 (assembly GCF_917627335.1). Classification (NCBI taxonomy): domain Bacteria; kingdom Bacillati; phylum Actinomycetota; class Actinomycetes; order Frankiales; family Frankiaceae; genus Protofrankia; species Protofrankia sp. CiT1. The sequence continues at coordinate 5,389 of NZ_CAKJTP010000026.1, forward strand.
GACACCCTCCGAATACGCCCCGCTGCCCACATGCGGATCAACCGCGGCATCCTCCATCGACCCCCGCGGAATCACCGCCTTCACCGCACCCGCGCCGTCAGCGAGGGAGATCTGCTGGGACTTCCCGTCCAGCGTCGCGGTCAGGCCGTGCAACTCCAACGGGAACGTCCACCGCGTCGGGGCGTCCACCGCGCGCAGGACCAGCGTCTCCTTCAACCCCGACAACGTCCCCGCCAGCCACACATCCGACGACTGCCGCACATCCGCGTACGAGGCCGTCGCCCCCTCAACCGTGGCCGCGGCCGGGCCCGCGCCGGCGATCCCGAACGACACCGACGCGCCGCCGGTAACCTGCACCGTCGCCAACCGGGGATCATCCGCGGTGTCCGCGATGTCCGCGGCGTGTTCGACCGCCGCCACCCGGTGCCGCCCCCCACCCGCCGCCACCAGGGCCGTGTCGATGTCGACCAGCTTCCCGCCGGCGTTGGTGAACCGCTTCGGCACCGAATACACCTGGGTGGTGTGAGTCCCGTCGGGATTGCTGTACTCGTCGCTCCACACCGTCCGCCGCTCGGGCAGCTCGACCTGGCCCGGCTGCGGTTCACGTGCCACCGGCGCAATCGCCGGGGTCACCGTCGCCGCCGCACCGAAACGCGCCACACCCGCGGACGGATCCGGTTTCGCCAGGTCGACCGGACGCGGCGCCTCCTGTGCCGTGGTCGCCACCGCCCCCGCCACCGCCGGGACCACCGCACGGGCCTTGTCCGCCGCCGGTGCCTTCCCCGACTGGGACTGCGCCGTGGGCACCTGCGTGTCACGGCCCGCCGCACTGCCGTTCGAGCTCTGCGGCAACGCCACCGTCCGGAACGGATTCACCAACGGCGCCGGCCCGCCCGTACCGCCCCCGACTATCCGCAGCATCACCAGCCCGGTCAGCACCAGCACCGGTACCAACCCGAATGAGATAGCCGCCAACACCCGCCGAGACACCCGGCGAGAGAGCGTCCGGAGACGAGCGGCAGAAAGCCGGCCACGCATGAATAAACTCCGAAGATCTGACGGCAAAAACCTACATGAGCCCACGCCAACGGACAGCACCGGACAACAGCGCGGCCCGACAAGAAAACCCGGAGTGACCCGCACGCCCAGATGAACGCGCGGCAAACAGCACGAACAGAACGACCAGCACACCGCAGACAGCTCACCGCGGGTATGTCGAGTTTTTTGGCGGTGAGATCAGGGCATGTTCCGAAAGCTGGCTGTCCGGCTCTCTGATCGAACGACGGCTCCCGGAAGACGCCTAACGGGCAGCCGGCCGCTACCCGGACGCAAGATTAGTATTTATGCCTGGTACAGGTGGATTCACGTCGCGCAGCATTGCACACGAACCATCGCGGAGTCGAGCTGTTCAACGGCGGCCGCAACAATAGTTCGTTCGTTGTTCTTGGCGGGTGTCGCTATCGACTGCGTTGGAAAATCAGAACAGGGTCGGGATCGCGGGCGCCAGTCCGCGCAGGGCGTCGTAGTCGACGGTGACACAGCCCAGACCGCGGTCCGCGGCAAGCAACCGCGCCTGCGGGGTGATCGACTGCGCGACCAGGATCCCGCGCACCGGATGCGGCAGGAACGGGTCCGCCTCCAACCGGGCAAGATAGCGGGTCAGCTGCTCGACGCCGTCGATCTCGCCCCTGCGCTTCACCTCGACAGCGACACTCCCACCGTCGGTGTCGCGACAAAGCAGATCGACCGGACCGATGCCAGTCTCGTACTCCCGGCGCACCAGGGTGAGGCCGGCGCGGATGGCATCCGGCCGCTCGGCGAGCAGTACCTGCAGGTGCGCCTCCACGCCGTCCTTCTGCAAACCCGGGTCCACGCCGAGATCGTGCGACGAGTCATGCATGATCTCTTCGAGGGTGATGACGAGCTGTTCGTCCGCTCGGTTGGTCACCCGCCAGACGCCGTCCGCCTCGGCGATCACGCACGGCGGGCTCATCCAGTTCAGCGGCTTGTAGGCCCGCCCGTCCGCATGGATGGACACCGACCCGTCGGCCTTCACCAGCAGCAGGCGAACAGCGCTGGGCAGGTGTGCGGTCAGCCGGCCCACATAGTCGACGCTGCACCTGGCAATCACAAGACGCACAGCCCCGGACGCTATCGTGCCGCGACCTCGCCACCTACACCCGCTTAGAGCGCCCGGCAATAGGGACGCGGCGTCGCGGGGCTGGGGCACGCACCTCGCTGTGTTGTCGTCGGTCACCACCCAACACCAGGGTGGCTCCCTCCGCCGCCTTGCGATGCACGCACCCCAGCCCCGCTCCTTGATCCACGCCCCTATTGCCGGGCGCTCTTACCTGTCCACGGTGCGTCCCTGCCCCATCCGTCCTATCCCATCCGTGCCCAGTCCGCCTTGCGCCCGGCAACAAGATCGTCGAGTAGCCGGACACGGTCAGCGTAACGTCGCGTGTAGCGGTCCGCCTGATCCCGCGGCAGCCTCGCCAGCCGCGCCGGGTTGCTGTTGTCGGCCATGTCCGCGCGTTTCACCACGACCGCCAGGTCGTTGCCGGCTACCCGGGTGAGATAGTCAGGCACCGGCTCCCCGTCGCGGTGGGTCAGCGCGTCGACCGCGGCGACGACCTCGGGCGGATAACCGAGGGCGGCAAGGTCCGCCAGGGTGACATCGGTGTCCTCGACGACGTCGTGCAGCACCGCGGCCAACCGGGCGTGGTACGGGTCGACAGCGGCCCGCTCCGCGGCGGCACCGACAGCGTCCATCACCCGCAGCGGGTGGCCGATGTAGTCATCACCGATCTTGTCGAGCTGGCCGGCATGCGCGCGGGTGGCCAGCTCGACGGCGTCCCGCAGGGAAACGGGGGGCGCGGCCGGCCCGCTGCTGTCCTCGGCCCGTCCGGCGCCCCGCGCCGACGCGCGTTGGGGATGGGTGCCCTCGTCAGCCATCACCCTCTGGACGCTACGCGGCCCCGGGCGGCCCCGCACCACCTGTCCGGGTCTCTGGGAGGCCGGCTCAGGCCGGCTCAGGCCAGGCCATTCGCGGCGCGGACGACGTCCACGACCCCACCCATGATTTCGGTGAGACCGTAGTCCTTCGGTGTGTAGACCGCGGCCACACCGAGTGCCCTGAGACGCTCGGCGTCCGCGGGCGGGATGATGCCGCCGACGATGACGGGTACGTCACCGATCCCGGCTGCCCGCATCCCGTCAAGGACCTGGGGCACCAGCTCCAGATGGGAGCCGGACAGCACCGACAAGCCCACGACGTGCACGTCCTCCTCCACCGCGGCGGCGACGATCTGCGCCGGTGTCAGCCGGATGCCCTGGTAGACGACTTCGAAGCCGGCGTCGCGGGCGCGTACGGCGATCTGCTCGGCACCGTTGGAATGCCCGTCCAGGCCCGGCTTGCCGACGAGGAACTTCAGCCTGCGGCCCAGTTCCCGCCCGGTCTCGGCGACCCTGTCCCGCACGCCGGCAAGCTCGGCGCCGCCAGCGTGTACCGCGGCGCCGGACACACCTGTCGGAGCCCGGTACTCACCGAAGGTGTCGCGCAGGGTACCGGCCCACTCCCCCGTGGTGACTCCGGCACGGGCGCAGACCAGCGTTGCGGCCATCAGGTTCGTGTCGGTCTTCGCCGCGTCCCGCAGGCCCCGCAGGGCATCGTCCACGGCGCGCGCGTCACGATCGGCCCGCCAGGTCGCGATGTCGGCACGGGCAGCCTCCGCCACCGCCGGGTCCACTGTCTGGACCGCCGCCGTCAGGTCGGCGAGCAGCGGATTCGGCTCGGTGGCGGTGAAGCTGTTCACACCGACCACCACGTCCTCGCCGGACTCGATGCGCATCCGCCGGTTCGCCTGCGAAGCGACGAGCTGGGACTTCATATAGCCACTCTCGACCGCGGCCACCGCGCCGCCCATCGCCTGTACCTTGTCGATCTCCTTCTGCGCGGCTCCGACCAGCTCAGCCACCCGCCGTTCGACGACAACCGAGCCCTCGAAGAGATCGTCGTACTCCAACAGGTCGGTCTCGTGCGCAAGGATCTGCTGGATACGCAGCGACCACTGCTGGTCCCAGGGCCGGGGCAGGCCGAGGGCCTCGTTCCAGGCCGGTAGCTGCAGGGCCCGGCAGCGGGCGTCCTTCGACAGCGTCACGCCAAGGGCTTCCAACACGATCCGGATAACGTTGTTCTCCGGCTGCGCCTCGGTCAGGCCCAGGGAGTTGACCTGGACGCCGTAGCGGAACCGCCGGTGACCGGGGTCGGTAACCCCGTAGCGGGTCCGCAGCAACGTGTCCCACAGTTCGACGAACGCCCGCATCTTGCACATTTCCTCAACGAAGCGGACGCCGGCGTTGACAAAGAACGATATCCGGGCGCAGAGCTCGCCGGTGCGTTCGGCCGGCACCTGCCCGGAGGCGACCACGGCGTCGAGCACGGCGATGGCCGTGCACATCGAGTAGGCGATCTCCTGAACGGGGGTGGCACCGGCCTCCTGCAGGTGATAGCTGCAGACATTGATCGGATTCCATTTGGGGATCTCGGTCACCGTGTAGGCGATCATATCGGTGATCAGCCGTAGCGACGGCGCCGGCGGAAACACGTACGTCCCGCGCGAGAGGTACTCCTTGATGATGTCATTCTGGGTCGTGCCGGTGAGTTTCGCCGGGTCCGCGCCCTGTTCCTCAGCGACGACCTGGTAGAGGGCGAGCAGCCACATGGCTGTCGCGTTAATCGTCATCGAGGTGTTCATCTGGCCCAGCGGGATGTCATGGAACAGCGCGCGCATGTCGCCGACATGCGCGATCGGCACACCCACCTTGCCGACCTCGCCGCGGGCGAGCTCGTGATCGGGGTCATAACCGGTCTGGGTCGGCAGGTCGAACGCGACCGACAGGCCCGTCTGCCCCTTGGCCAGGTTCCGGCGGTAAAGCGCGTTGGTTTCCGCCGGATTGGAGTGACCGGCATAGGTCCGAATGATCCATGGTCGGTCCCGCCGCGGACTGGCCTGCTCGGACTGCTCTCGCCGCACCGTATTGGCCATCGCCATACCCTCCCGGAGGCTCATCCGATGACCGGAGCCTACCGGGAGGTAATGTCACGCGCCCGAACAGAGACCTGGACGCCCCCGCCAGGCCGTGAAAAGAACGGGCGGCAACCTGTCACAGGCGCCCGGCCCCTCCACGAGCTGCATCCAGGGGCCGCCGCCGGTCCGCTTCCACACGTGCGGGTTGGGCGGCGCCGAGGCTACGCCGGCCACCTGCGCCAGGCCGACGGCCCAGTACTCGTCGAACGTGCTGTCGCGGCCTTCCAGCGCACCGTAGAAGAGCTTTCCCGGCGGGATGACGACGTCCGCGGTCGTGACGTTCCCGGCGCCATTCTCGCGCAGGTCATAGGCAAGACTCGCGCTGAAGGCACGGCGATCCTGCTCCCGTACCCGCATCTGGTGGGCTGTCCCCGGCAGGCGGCTGCCCTCCCAGGTGGGCGGGTCCAACGCCGGCTGCAGCTCGGACGGTGGCGCGGCGGTCGCCGGGGCGACCAGCGGGACGGTCCTGGCACGAGGCGCGGTCACCAGACCGATAACCACGCCCAGCACGATCGCCACCGCGAACGCGCCGACGATGAGCCCTGTACGGCGCTGGTCAACGGACTGGGCATCACCTCGCCGGTATACCGGACCGCCTGTTGGACCCAATCGCTGCGCATCGACGTCGAGCATTTCCCTCCCCGGCCACAGCCATCATCCCACGACCGAACGCAACCTCATGGAGCTGGGGACCACAGTGAACCAGCGGGCTGTCCGCATCAGGCATGCCCCACGTGCGGCAGGTCGGCGTCCTCAGCCCGCAGGATGCGCCCGAGGCGGTTGGCCGCCAGCAGCTTTCCCAGCGCCATGGGAACCTCGACCAGGAGCATCGACCGCCCGGACCGGCGCGCCCGCAGCGCCCCGCCGAGCAGGACGCCGAGACCCGCATGGTCGGCCAGCTCCAGGCCGGACACGTTCACCCGCAACTGCCCGGTTCCGCTGTCGATCGCGGCATGCAGCCGCAGCCGCAGATCACCGACGGTGCGTACATCGACCCGACCAGCCAGCCGCACGGTCTGGATCTCCATACGTCCCCCGTCGAGAAGCATCGCGTTCTCACCCATCAGGCCTCCCGTCCCCCCTGGCTCATGCCCTGACCGATCGGGCATCCCCGGCGGCCAGGAGTTGTCGGACACAGCCGGAACGCGCTGTTGATTCCTTCCGGTGCCCTGCCGAGAACCGCTGCCACAGCGGCCCCCGGCGACAGGCCAGTATCCATAGTCGCAGAGTGGCGATACGGATGCGCAGGTGTGCGATCCACCTGGGCGTTCCGGTGAACAGGACGGAAAAGGCTGCGCACAGGACTATGTACAGGACGGAAACACCGGCCGAGGCAATCATGACCACGCGGCGGGCCCAGAACTGCGACGCGGGCCACGCATGAACGCCTGCGCGGAGCCGGCCGCGCTGAGACGATGAGATCCGTCCGGCCCGCCGGCTCGGACAGCAGGGAGGTGACGGTGCCACTGAACAGCCTGCACTACACGATCGGCCCAGCCATCGCCGTCGCCGCCACCGCCATGCTTGTGGCGGTGTGCCGATGGGTATTCGCACCGAACCGGACGCGTGGCAATAAATACATCGCAAAAAGTTACGGCGACTTCGGAATGCTGGTACCCGTGGCGACGCTCCGTACATCAACCGAAGCGGCCCGGCTGCGCCAGCTCCTCCGTCAACACGGGATACGGTCCACGTCAGGCGCGGCGCCGCCTGGCCCGATTCAGGTGAACGCCGACGGCAACATCCGCCGCCACTACGTCTCCGGTTGGCACGTCATGGTGTTCCCTGAGGACTCCATGCGGGCACGTGCCGTGGTTGCGGGCACTGACCGCGACTGGGCCTGAGAGCGACCCGGCGCCAGGGGCGCGGCGTCGTGGGGCTGCGGCACACATCTCGCGCTGTTGTCGCCGGTCACCACCCAGCATCAGGATGGCTCGCCCCGCCGCCGTGCGGGCCACTTTTCGATCATCGCCCACATCGACCAACACCCATCAGGCACCCCTGACGGCGGCCCGGCGGCTGCCCGAGAGTGCCGGCCCGGCCCAGCCTCCGGCCGATGCTGTCCCGGCGCGTCATGGCTACCGATCAACCAGTACGCCACGCCGCGTCCGCGGCCGGTTCCCGCCGGATATCCGCGCCCAGCGCCCGCAGCTGCTCGACGAAGTCGCTGTAACCGCGGTCAATATGGTGAACCTCGCTGACGCTTGTCATTCCGTCAGCCATCAGACCAGCCAGCACCAGCCCGGCCCCGGCTCGGACGTCCGAAGCCACCACATGCGTGCCGACCAGGCGGTCGGCACGGCGGACAATGACGTGGTGGCCGTCGGTGCGTAGCTCCGCGCCGAGCTTCAGCAGCTCCCGGCAGAACACGAAACGGCTTTCGAAAACATTCTCGGTGATGAGGGAGACCCCTTCGCTGACCGCCTCCAGCGCGATGGTCTGCGGTAGAAGATCCGTCGGGAACCCCGGATACGGCAGGGTGACCACGTCGATCGACCGTGGCGGCCGGTCCGCGACGACGCGGAAGCCGTCAGGGCGGACATCCACGGCGGCGCCCGCCGCGGACAGCTTGTCGAGCACGATATCGAGATGATCGGCGCGCCCGCCCCGGACAAGTACGTCCCCGCCCGTCATCAGTGCGCCGATGGCGAAGGTTCCGGCCACGATCCGATCCGCGACCGTGCTGTGTGTGGTCGGGCGGAGCCCATCGACACCGTCGATCACCAGCGTGGACGTGCCCGCGCCGTCGATCTCCGCGCCCATCGCCGTCAGCATCGCGCAGAGATCGGTGATCTCGGGCTCACGGGCAGCATTATCGATCACGGTCGTGCCCTTGGCCAGCACACCGGCCATCAGCAGGTTCTCGGTGGCGCCAACGCTGGGGAAGTCCAGCCAGATGGACGCTCCCTGCAGCCGGCCGGCCGACCGGGCCATGAGGATGCCCGCTTCGACATCAATCATGGCCCCGAGCTTGGCCAGACCGTTGACATGCATGTCGAGAGCACGGGTACCGATCGCGTCCCCACCGGGGAGCGCGACTCGCGCCTCACCGCAGCGGGCGACCAACGGGCCCAGCACGACGACGGATGCCCGGATGCGGCGGACGAGGTCGCTGTCAGCCGCCGCGCCGGGCCGGGCTGGCACGTCGATCGACAGCAGGCCGTCGCGGTGATCCCGATCGACAGTCGCCCCGAGCGCCCGCAGCACGTCGGCCATGACCGTGACATCGAGGATGTCAGGCACGGCACGAAGAGTTGTCCGGCCATGGGCCAGCAGGCTCGCGGCCATCAGTTTGAGCACGGAGTTCTTCGCTCCGGGGACATCAACCTCGCCGACAAGCCGAGACCCGCCCCTGACCACGAAGCGTTCCACGGGAGTCGATGCTATGGCCTCGGCAGCCACCCGTCAGCGCGGACCGGCCGGTAGGGCAAGGCCCATCCGGCACACAGGGCCGCCGGCCGGCGCCCAACCATGAACCGGTGGACACGGCAGCGAACCGGTGGACACGGCAACGGCATAGTGTGACCGGCATGGCCATCCACCTGACCCGGATCTACACCCGCACCGGCGACGACGGGACCACCGCGCTCGGTGACATGTCCCGGGTCCGCAAGACCGACCCGCGGCTGTCAGCCTATGCCGACGTCGACGAGGCCAACGCCGCCATCGGCATGGCGCTGGCCTTCGGCGGGCTCACCGAGGAGATCCAGGCGCTGCTCGCCCGGGTGCAGAACGACCTGTTCGACGTCGGCGCGGATCTGTGCACGCCGGTCGTGGAAAAACCGGGCTTCCCGCCGCTGCGGGTCACCGCCGTGTATGTGGAACAGCTGGAGAAGGCCTGCGACCGGTTCAACGAGAACCTTCCGAAGCTGGACTCGTTCATCCTGCCCGGAGGTACGGCCGGTGCCGCCCTGTTGCACGTGGCACGGACAGTCACCCGCCGCGCGGAACGGTCCGTCTGGGCGCTGCTGGAATCCGACCCGGAGCATACCGGCGTGCTGCCCGCCCGTTACCTTAACCGGCTGTCCGACCTGCTGTTCATCCTCGCCCGGGTCGCCAATCCCGGCGGGGACGTGCGGTGGGAACCGGGCGCCAACCGCTGACGGCGCCGCGGCTAAG
>NZ_CAKJTP010000026.1:15028-42556 GCF_917627335.1 Protofrankia sp. CiT1
AGGCGCTCCAAAGCGCGGCGCGACGATGGCTTTTCGCGCCGCCGGTCGCCCCGGCGCCAGCGGGGTCAGTCCGTGCCCGCCAGGAGCGCGTGTTCGGCGAGGATGCTGACACCCTGTTTGGTCACGGAGAGAAATCCGCCGTCGACCTCCACGGTCAGTGTGCTGTCGCCGGTCTTGACCCGCACCTGCCCGCCCTCGACAAGCACCCCGAGCAGCGGGACGTGCCCGGCGAGCACACCGAGCTCACCTTCCGTGGTCCGTGCGACGACCATGTCGGCCTCCCCTGACCATACTTCCTTCTCCGGCGAGACGATCGCCACCCGCATCGGCATCGCGCTGCCGTCCTTCCCGCTGTCGTCGGCCCTCGACCCCGCGGATCGCGGAAGCCGTGCAGTTGGTGAATCCGGTCGTTCATCGGGAACACGACCGGCCCGGCTCCGACCGCTATCGGGGAAACCGGCAAGGCCGAAGACCGCGCGATCATGATTTTCACGCGCGGCCAGCGACCCGGAAGCCTCGGTACCAGAAGGCCTCGGTACTAGAGCTCCTTCGCTTTCTTCTCCGCGTCCTCGATCCCGCCACACATGAAGAACGCCTGTTCCGGGAGGTGGTCGTAGTCGCCTTCGGTCAGCTTCTTGAAGGACTTGATCGTATCTTCGAGCGGGACGAACTTACCCGGGATGCCGGTGAACTGCTCGGCGACAAAGAAGGGTTGCGACAGGAACCGCTGGATACGCCGCGCCCGGTTGACGAGGATCTTGTCCTCTTCGGAAAGCTCGTCGATACCCAGGATGGCGATGATGTCCTGCAGATCCTTGTAACGCTGCAGGATGCGCTGCACCTCACGCGCCACGTCGTAGTGATCCTGCCCCAGATAACGGGCGTCAAGAATGCGTGAACTCGAGTCGAGCGGGTCAACCGCTGGATAGATCCCCAGATCGGAAATGGCCCGGGAAAGCACCGTGGTCGCGTCGAGGTGCGTGAACGTGGTGTGCGGGGCCGGGTCGGTGATGTCGTCCGCGGGTACGTAGATCGCCTGGAGCGAAGTGATCGAGTGGCCGCGCGTGGAGGTGATCCGCTCCTGCAGGACGCCCATCTCGTCGGCCAGGGTGGGCTGATAGCCCACCGCGCTCGGCATGCGTCCGAGCAGGGTCGAGACCTCGGCACCAGCCTGGGTGAAACGGAAAATGTTGTCGATGAACAGCAACACGTCCTGCTTCTGGACGTCCCGGAAGTACTCCGCCATGGTCAGCGCGGCGAGCGCGATCCGCAGCCGGGTGCCCGGGGGCTCGTCCATCTGCCCGAAGACCAGCGCGGTGTCCTTGATGACGCCGGCTTCGGTCATCTCCAGGAACAGGTCGTTGCCCTCCCGGGTGCGCTCGCCGACCCCGGCGAACACCGACACGCCTTCGAACTGCGTGGCGACACGGTTGATCATTTCCTGGATGACAACCGTCTTGCCGACGCCGGCACCACCGAACAGACCAATCTTCCCACCGCGCACGTAGGGTGCCAGCAGGTCGATGACCTTGATGCCGGTCGTGAACATCTCCGTCTTCGACTCAAGCTGGTCGAACGGGGGCGCCGACGCGTGGATCGATCTGCGTACGTCGGTAGCGATGCTTTCGACGTCAAGTGGCTCGCCGAGCACATTGAACAGGTGCCCCTTGGTGGCGTTGCCAACAGGAACCGTGATCGGTGAGCCGGTGTCCTGAACCGGTGCCCCACGCACCAGACCGTCGGTCTGCTGCATGGAGATCGCCCGAACGGTGTTGTCACCGATGTGCTGCGCGACCTCGAGCGTCAGCGTTGCGGTCTGCCCGTCGATGGTGCGCTCGACGCGCAGCGCACGGTAGATCTCGGGGATCTCGTCGGGCGCGAACTCCACATCGACGACCGGGCCGATAACACGGGCGACCCGGCCGATCCCAGGGGCCTTGCCCTCCACCGCGGCGGGCGAGGTAGTGGTGACGGTCATGGCGTCCTCTGCTTCATCAAGGTGCCCTCCGCGACTGACGGCTCCGCCAGGAGGCCAGCGACTTCAAGCGGTTCATCTGCATGTCATACCCCGAAGTCACCGGCGGCTCTTCCCGCGGCCGGTGACTTCGAGCATTCTTCGGTGTAACGGTCGGCTAGGAAACCTGGGCGAGGGCGTTGGCCCCGCCGACGATTTCCGATATCTCCTGAGTGATGGCGTCCTGACGAGCCGCGTTCGCCCGGCGGGTGTAGGTCTTAATCAACTCACCGGCGTTGTCAGTCGCGGATTTCATCGCTCGCTGGCGGGCCGCCGACTCGGACGCCGCGGACTCCAGCAGCGCCGCGTGCAACCGGCTCTCGACGTAGCGAGGGAGCAGCGCGTCGAGCACGCCCTCCGCGGACGGTTCGAACTCGTACTGCGGAAGCGGGCCGCCAGGTGGGGGCTCGGCGGTCGCCTCCAGCACAAGCGGCAGAATGCGGTGCGCAACCGGTCGCTGGGCCAGGGTGTTGACGTACTCGGTGTAGACGACATGGATCTCGTCCACCCGGTCGCTCTCCCCCGACGGGTCCAGGAAGCGCGCGATCAACGCATCGGCCACTTCCTTGGCGTTGTCGTAGCCCGGCTGTTCGGAGAAACCGATGAACTCGCCGGCCAGCTCCCGACCACGGAAACGGTAGTACGTGACGGCCTTGCGCCCGACCGCGTACAGGACCGGCTCCTTGCCCTCCGCGCGCAGCAGCTCCAGCAGCTCACCCGTCCGGCGCAGCACGTTGGCGTTGTAACCACCAGCAAGGCCGCGGTCACTGGTGACCACGAGGATCGCGGCTCGCCGCGGATCTGTGCGTTCGGTCGTCAGCGGGTGACGAATAGTGGTCTGCGACGCCACCGCGGAGATTACTCGGGTGATCTCGTCCGCGTACGGCCGGGAAGCGGCAACCCTCGCCTTGGCCTTCACGATCCTGGATGCGGCAATGAGTTCCATCGCGCGGGTAATCTTCTTGGTCGACTGAATCGAGCGGATGCGGCGCCGGTACTCACGGAGCTGGCCGGCCACGTCCTCAGTCCTCGTCCTTCGGCTTCGCCTGATGGATCTTGATAGCTTCCCGCTCCACCTCGGACGGGTCCAGGCTCTCCGGCAGCGGCTCGTTGACCAGCGGCAGCCCGCCCGACAGCGTGAACTCGGCCTTGAACTTCGCGACCAGCTGCTCGAGCGCGCTGACGGTGTCGTCGTCCAGCTTGCCCGTACCCTGGATGGTCCGGTAGACCCCCGGCTGGATCCGCTCGATGAAGTCGAGGAACTCACGCTCGAAGCGGCGGATGTCCGCGACCGGCACATCGTCGAGCTGCCCGGATGTACCCGCCCAGATCGATACAACCTGCCGCTCGACCGGGAAGGGCTCGTACTGCGGCTGCTTGAGCAGTTCGACCATGCGCGCGCCCCGCTCAAGCTGCGCCCGCGAGGCCTTGTCGAGATCCGAGCCAAACGCGGAGAAGGCCTCCAGCTCGCGGTACTGCGCGAGGTCGAGGCGCAGCCGCCCCGCGACCGACTTCATCGCCTTGATCTGGGCGCTCCCGCCCACGCGGGAGACCGAGGTACCGACGTTGATCGCCGGACGGACACCCTGGTTGAACAGGTCGGTCTCCAGGAAGATCTGCCCGTCGGTGATGGAGATGACGTTCGTCGGAATGTAGGCGGAGATGTCGTTGCCCTTGGTCTCGATGATCGGCAAACCGGTCAGGGAGCCGGCACCGAGCTCGTCCGACAGCTTCGCGCATCGCTCCAGCAGCCTGGAGTGCAAGTAGAAGACGTCGCCGGGATAAGCCTCACGGCCCGGCGGGCGGCGCAGCAACAGCGAGATCGCCCGGTATGCCTCAGCCTGCTTCGACAGGTCGTCAAAAACGATCAGCCCGTGCTGGCCGTTGTACATCCAGTGCTGACCGATTGCCGACCCCGTATAGGGTGCGAGGTACTTCAGGCCGGCTGGCTCGTCAGCGGGCGCCGCCACGATGGTCGTGTAGGCCAGCGCGCCGGTCTCCTCCAGCGTGTTGAGGACAGCCCGGATGGTCGACTTCTTCTGTCCGACCGCCACGTACACGCACTTGACCTGGAGCTTCGGATCCCCCGTCGCCCAGTTCTCCCGCTGGTTGATGATCGCGTCCAGTGCGACGGCGCTCTTGCCGGTCTGCCGGTCACCAATGATCAGCTGACGCTGGCCACGGCCGATGGCGGTCATCGCGTCCACCGCCTTGATACCGGTCTGGAGCGGCTCCTTGACCGGCTGGCGCTGGACGACCGTGGGTGCCTGCAGCTCCAGCGCTCGGCTCTCGGTGGAGACGATCTCGCCGAGCCCGTCGATCGGGCGGCCCAACGGATCGACCACCCGGCCGAGGAAACCGTCTCCGACCGGGACGGAGAGGATCTGGCCGGTGCGACGGACCTCCTGGCCTTCCTCGATGTGTTCGGAGTCACCGAGGATGACGCAGCCGATCTCGGCAACGTCAAGGTTCAACGCCAGGCCCAGCACGCCGCCGTGGAACTCCAGCAGCTCGTTGGTCATGACGTGCGGCAGGCCCTCGACCCGCGCGATGCCGTCGCCCGCGACGACGACCCGGCCGACCTCCTCACGCTCCCCGACGGATGCCTGGTAGGAGTCGACGTAGTCCCGGAGGGCGGCGCGGATTTCCTCCGGTCGAATGGAGAGCTCAGTCATCGCTTCGGTCCTTCAATAAATGGTGAGGGCACGTCCCGCAGGTCATGCGCGGTCTGGGTGTCCACGAGAGCGCTCTATCGGTGCAGTCGCCGGCGCGCGTCGGTGAGGCGGCGGAGGACGCTGCCGTCGACCACCTCGTCACCCACCCGCACGACAACGCCGCCCAGAACGGCCGGATCGACGTCCACCTGGAGCTGGACATCGCGACCAAAATACCGGCTGATCGCTGTCCGCAACCGAAAAATCTGGTCCCCCGCGAGAGGGACAGCCGTGCGCACCACAGCGACGAGCCGGTTCCGGCGGGCCGCCGCGATCACGGTCAGTTGCTCAAGACGGTGCTCAAGATCTCCATAGTAGCGCTCCGCAACCGCACGCTGGACGAGACGTGTCGTTACAGCCTTGGCCCTGCTGTCCAGCAACGTGGCCACGAGTTCCCGCTTCGCGGACCACGGGGCCGCCGGATCGCTGAGCGCCAACGACAGTTCGGGCGTCCGGTTGAGGATGCGGCCGAACCGGAACAGCTCGTCCTCCACATCGTCGAGGACGCCTTCGCGCTGTGCCTGGGCGAGCAGGACCTCGACCCCGAGCTCGGACACGGCACGCTGGAGATCGAGCGGCCGGGCCCACCGGCCGGTAGCCACAACCTGCAGGATGTCGAGAGCCGCTGCCGAGACCTTGGCATCGAACAGGCGGGCCGCGAGGCCGGAGCGGGCCGATCCGGGGGTGCCCGGATCAGCCAGCGCCCGGCGGATCGCCGGCTCCCGGCTGAGAAGATCCCCCACAGCTTCGAGATCGTCCGCCAGCCGGCCGAGATCGACCGGATAGTGGGACCGCATCCTGATGCCGGGTGGCGGAGGCATGGTCAACTCATCCAGGCGAGCACGCGCCGCGTCCAGAGAACGTCGGCTGGATCCCTCCACGCGTCAGCCCCCCGGACCAGCCGGAGCTGGGACGGCCGGCTCGCCTGGGTGCTCCAGGCCGGCTATGAAGTCGTCGACCAGTTGACGCTGGCGGTCATCGCGCTCCAGCTCATGGCCAACGATCTTCGTTGCCAGCTCGAGGGCGATGTCACCGACCTCACGCCGGAGCTGAGCGACGATCTGCGCCCGCTCCGCGGCGAGCTGTGCCTCGCCACGTGCCTTGATCTCGGCGACTTCCGCACCCGCCTGGGAACGCAGCTCCGCGAGGATCCGACCTCCCTGCTCACGGGCGTCCTCACGGATACGGGCGGCCTCGGTCTGCGCGTCGGCGAGCTGCGCCCGGTAGGAGGTGAGAAGTTCCTGAGCCTCCCGCTGAGCATGCTGGGCACGGGCGAGATTGCCCTCGATAGCCTCGGTCCGCTCGGCATACGCTCGCTTGATCTGCGGATAGACCTTCCAGAAGAAGAAGGCCACGAGCAGGCCGAACGACAAAGTACCGATCAGCAGCTCGCCAAGCGGGGGAATGAGGACGTTCTCGTCCGAATGCCCGCTCTCCCCGGCGGCTTGCAACAGTGTTGTGGCAACCACGGTGTCTCCC
Source organism: Protofrankia sp. CiT1 (assembly GCF_917627335.1). Taxonomy (NCBI): domain Bacteria; kingdom Bacillati; phylum Actinomycetota; class Actinomycetes; order Frankiales; family Frankiaceae; genus Protofrankia; species Protofrankia sp. CiT1. The sequence continues at coordinate 21,236 of NZ_CAKJTP010000026.1, forward strand.
TCCGGCTTAGGGGAAGACGAACGGGACGACGAAACCGATCAGAGCCAGTGCTTCCGCCAGCGCGAAGCCAATGATCATATAGCGGAAGGCTACCTGCTCCGCTTCGGGCTGGCGGGCTATCGCCTGCACGCCCAAGCCGAAGATAAGGCCGATTCCAATACCCGGCCCGATGGCCGCCAAGCCGTAGGCCACCGCGCCAAGGGATCCGCTCACCTGATCGGCAGCAGCAAGCACCAAGGAAGGGGTGTCTGCCATCTCATATTCCTTTTCCAGTCGGGCACCGGGACCTGCCACGGTGCTGATCGGGGTGTCCGAACCTTTTTATGCGTGCGCTCCGGCGGGCGCCCCGCTCACTGCGTGAGCATGGTCAGCCGCGGGAGAACTCTCATGTCCGCCACCGGATTCGATCGCACCGGAGATGAAGGCGGCCGTGAGGATTGTGATGATGTACGCCTGCAAGCCGTCGATGACGAGTTCGAAGCCGGTCAGCACGATCGTCATGAGCAGCGAGGCGAGTCCGAAGACAAAGGGCGGCTTGGGTAGCAGGTACTCCGCGCCGAGCGAGAACACCAGCAGCAGGATGTGGCCGGCGAACATGTTCGCGAACAACCGGACCGCCAGCGTGAACGGCCGCACGAGCAGGGTCGACATGACCTCGATCGGTCCAAGGAGAACCTTGACGAAGACGGGCGCGGTCGGAGCCGGATTGATCATGTGGCCGAAGTACGCCCGGGCGCCGTTGGCCTTGATGCCGGCGTGGTTGAACAGCACGTACGTGACGGCGGAGAGAACGATCGGAATGGCGATTCGCGACGTCGGCGGGAACTGAGCGCCAGGGACAATCGCGAGCACATTACAGATGAGCACGAAGCTGAAGAGCACGAGGAGGTACGGGGTGTACTTCCGCCCGTTCTCCCCGATGACGTCCCGGGCGATCGACGTGTCGATGAAGTCATAGACCGACTCGCAGACGTTCTGCAGTCCGCGGGGCACGACCGTGGCCCGCCGGAAGGCGAGCCAGAAGAGCACACCGACGAAAAGCGCGGCGAAGATCCCCAGCGCAGTCGCCTTGTTCAGGTAAAAATGAACAGGCCCAAGATCGACATCGAACCAATGCGGCGGCTGGAACACCTCCTTGGTCGGGCCCTTGAAGCCCTCGTCAGCGAGGACCAGGGGTCCCGCGGGGACCGGCACGACGGACACCTCCATGATCAAAATATACTCTCACCAGCTGAGGAAGAGACGCAGCCGTACCGGCGGCGGTGTGGACTTACCCTATCTGGTTCAGGCGGGACAGCCCTTCCTGGCGCGGGTCGGCTCCCCCCGGGTAGGGCACCGCGCCACACATGACCATCCATCGACACAGCATGATCATGAGCCCGGCAGGACCAACGGGAGACACGACTCACACCAGATGTCCGTGAGTGGACACCCAGCACTGGCGATACTATCCACACCCCGTAGCGACCGGCATCAACTCCAGGCCGGCGAAGGCCTGTTCGCTCCCTTGTTTATCCGAAAGTAACCTACCAGTTCGTTTTTGTCATCTATGTCTCACGCTGAGAATTCGAATGAAGACGTTAAGCAACCATCGTGGCCGCCTAGAAACGCCGCGTAGCGCGACTGATCACGAGATAGAGCGAAGCAGCCATACCCACAAGGACGCCGACCGGCAGGAAGACGGTGCCGAGACCGACGAGCCGATCGATCCCGTAGCCGACCAGCCCCCAGAACCCGATTCCGGCCAACAGGGTACCGACCGCCGTCCAGGCCTCGTCAGAGATCAGGCCCGGCCGGTACGGGCGGCGTGGCGGTCCGTCACCGGCAGGCCGATCGGGGTCCCCGGCCGGGCGAGCAGTACTGTGATCACCTTGCCCTCCGCCACCGGGCTCCTGCCCGCTCTCCTCCGGATTCGGCTCGGCTTTGTTCACGTGTTCAGAGTGTCACGACGGGAGTCTTCCCGCGCCCGGAAGAGCGCGGGATCGTAAAACGGGACCCGGGTATGCGTGGCCACCCACAGCTCAGCCCCGAGCCAGCCGAAAACTCCCACAAAGATGGCCCAGGCGAAGGCGGTGAGGTCGATGGTGCTCGACCCTTCAAGGCTCACGAGCAGAGCACCCAGAATTACGATCTTCATAAGGTAGGTGCCGAGCGCAGCAGGTAGCACCATCGCCCTCGCGCGCCGGGCGACGACACTCACCACCACCTTGCTCGCTGTGAAGAAAAACCCGACCAGGCACAGGCCGAGCGCAACAGCGACAATCCCGGCCGTACCCCGGGCGACACCCGCGGCCACCAGGCCGGGCAGCGCAATGATGGCAAGCACGCCCAAACCAAGCCTGATCGTCCGCCCGGCAGAAACGATCATGCTCGCCGCACCGATCGCTGGCCACTCAGCAACAGCGCCAGGAGCCCGATCAGACCGAGGCCGACCACGGAGGCGAGAATGGGCAGCGGCTGCCGCGAGAAGGAGGCGGCCACCCCGCCAAAGCCGAGCAAAGCTGCCCAGAAGTACATGATGAGAACCGCGCGGACATGGGATTTCCCGATTTCCAGCATCCGGTGGTGCAGATGCATCTTGTCCGCGGCGAACGGCGACCGGCCGGCACGGGTCCGGCGGACCACGGCCAGCCCGAGGTCAATGAACGGCACCGCCAGCACGGCCAGTGGAACAGCCAGCGGAATCAGTGACGGCAGAGATCGGGACGGCCCGGCGTATCCGCCATAGGCGACCTGGCCGGTTACCGAGATCATGGAAGCGGCTGAGAGCAGGCCGACCAACATCGAGCCGGAGTCCCCCATGAACAGCCTGGCCGGGTTGAAATTGTGCGGCAGGAAGCCGAGGCACACCCCGGCGGTGACGGCGGCCAGTAACGCCGCCGGCGCCGCCCGGGAGAAGTGATTGATCACAGCAACCTCGTAGGCGAAGTAGAACGTGGCTCCCGCGGCAATTGCCGCAACCCCCGCGGCAAGACCGTCCAACCCGTCGATGAAGTTCATGGCGTTGACAAGAACGATCGTGGCGAGAATTGACAGCGGCACGGCTGTCTCCGGTCCGAGGCTGACGGTGGTGTCGCTGTCCGGATTGACAGCGAACGACCACTGGACGCCCAGCAGAACCATCACCCCGGCGGCCGCGACCTGACCCGCGAGCTTCGTCAGCGGATCCAGCGGCCACCGGTCGTCCACGACTCCGAGCAGGCAGATCACAATGGCCGCGGCACCCACCGCGTGTGGTTCGGCCCAGTCCCGCGAGACCGAGGACAGGAACGGCAGGTTATCGGCGACTTCCAGACCGGCCACGAGCCCCGCGAGCATGGCGAGCCCACCGAGACGCGGGGTCGGCACCGCATGTACGTCACGGTCACGGACGCCAGCGACGGCGCCGATCCAGATGGCGAAGCCCCGTGCGACCGGCGTGCACAGGAATGTGACCGCTGCCGACACCGCGAATACGAGCAGATACTCCCGCAACAGCCCGCAACCTTCGCTGATCTACCGCGCCGCCACCACGGCGTGCCTGATGGATGTTGGTCGATGTGGGCATTGATCCGTACGATCGAAGAAGACACGCCCTAGCGCTGGTAGACAGGATGCCGGCCGACCAGGACAGAGACCGCTCTGGCCACATCGGGGGCGGCGAGCGGGTCACGGACCGCTCGGGCGATCAGAGCCGCGATCTCCTTCATCTCGTCCTCCCGCATGCCCTGGGTGGTAACCGCCGGGGTGCCAACCCGGATACCGGAGGAAACCGCGGGCGGCTGCGGGTCATACGGGATGGCGTTCTTGTTCAGTGTGATCCGCGCGGCATCACACCGGGCTTCCGCGTCCTTACCGGTCACGCCAAGAGCGCGAAGATCGAATAGGGCGAGATGCGTGTCGGTGCCGCCGGCAACCGGCCGCACACCCTCCGCGGCGAGCCCGTCCGCGAGAGTCTGGGCGTTAGCGATGACCTGACGTGCGTAGTCAGCGTAGGCGGGGGTGGCGGCCTCCCGCAACGCCACCGCCTTGGCCGCGACCGCGTGCATGAGCGGGCCGCCCTGGCTGAACGGGAACACCGCCTTGTCGATCCGCTGGGCCAGCTCCTCGCGGCAGAGGATCATTCCACCCCGCGGCCCACGCAGGACCTTGTGAGTAGTGAAACTGACCACGTCGGCATAGGGCACCGGGCTGGGGATGGCCCCGCCCGCCACCAGACCGATGAAGTGCGCGGCATCGACCACCAGCCATGCCCCGACCTCGTCGGCGACCGAGCGGAAGGCGGCGAAGTCAATCAGCCGGGGATACGCGGTGGCGCCACAGATAATCATTTTAGGTCGATGCTGACGCGCGAGGTCGCGGACCTCGTCATAGTCGATCATTTCGGTGTCTTCGCGCACCCCGTAGGCGACGACATCGAACCACTTCCCGCTGAAGTTGACCCGACTACCATGAGTAAGATGACCGCCGTGCGGCAGCGACATCGCCAGCACGGTGTCACCGGGCGCGAGTAGCGCGGCGTACACCGCGAAGTTGGCCTGCGCTCCGGAGTGTGGCTGCACGTTCGCGTGCTCGGCGCCGAAGAGCTTCTTCGCTCGAGCGATGCCGATCTCCTCCGCGCGGTCAACGACCTGGCAGCCACCGTAGTAGCGACGGCCCGGGTAGCCCTCGGCGTATTTGTTCGACAACGTCGACCCGAGGGCCGCCAGCACCGCCGGCGAGGTGAAGTTCTCGCTCGCGATGAGCTGAAGACCCCCACGGAGCCGGTCCAGTTCGGCCAGGACGACGTCCGCGATCTCGTGGTCCTCGGCCTGGAGCTGATCGAAGTCCGGGCCCCAGAACGGGGTGCTCATAAGCTGCCTCTCCTCGTGCGCGCCGCGCGCCTGGCCCTGGCCGCGCGATTGCGCCGTCCGCGCGAAGGCCGCCGGGCCGGAAGCGGCCAGACAGGGGAGTGTCCCGATCGCAACGCCCCGTCCTCGGCTGGTCCAACCCCCGCCCCGACAGCTTACGGCGTGGGGCCGCGACCGGCCGAGGGTGTCATGCGGTCGCGGCGGGTTCCTGCACGGAGGACAGCACCTCGCGCAGCGCCGCCATACCGATCGCGCCCGTCCGCAGCACCCGCGGGACCTCACCGGTACAGTCAACGATCGTCGACGCGATGCCGGCCGAGCACGGACCGCCGTCAAGGTACACCTCAACAGAATCACCGAGCTGCGCCATGGCGTCATCCACCGTGGTCGCGGGTGGCTGGCCGCTGATGTTCGCGCTGGACACGGCCATCGGCCCGGTACGGCCAAGCAGTTCAATCGCGACCGGGTGCAGCGGCATCCGCACCGCCACAGTGCCACGGGCATCACCGAGATCCCAGCTCAACGACGGCGCGTATGGCACGACCAAGGTCAGCCCACCCGGCCAGAATGCCCGGACCAGGTCCCTGACCGGCTCGGTAACCCGCTCGACAAGCCCGTCCAGGGTGCGCCACGAGCCAACGAGCACCGGCACCGGCATGTCCCGGCCACGGCCTTTGGCCGCGAGCAGCGCGCGGACCGCGACCTGATCGAAGGCGTCCGCACCCACGCCGTACAGGGTGTCAGTGGGCAACACGACGAGCCGGCCGTGGCGCACCGAGCGGACGGCTGCCTCCAGCCCGGCCGCACGCTGTCCGGGGTCCGTGCAGTCATACCGTTCGCTTGCCGACTCCCTTGGCCTCACTGGCTCCCCCATTACTTCAGCGATCCTTCATCACAGTCCGGCAGCACAGCACATCACCAGTGCGCGTCTACCGCTCCCGCGACCGGCGTGACGCCGAGACGAACCGGTCCCGCCCCGCCAGGTCGAGATGGTCCTGGACATCCTCCCAGCAGCCGGAGTCACGCAGCAGCGCAGGGACTGCCGAGCCGTGGCGGTCGGAATGTTCGATCACCAGCTTCCCGCCGTCCCGCAGCAGGTCACTCGCCACCCGTACGACCGCGCGGACCCCCGCCAGACCATCCGGCCCGGCCCACAGGGCAGCGGGCGGATCATGTATGCCGACCTCGGGATCAACCTTGTCCCGTTCGTCGTCCCACAGGTACGGCGGGTTGCTCACCACGAGATCGACTCGACCTACCAGGTCTGCCAACTGCTGGACAACCGCCGTAGCTGGCTCGCGACCGTCGTTGCGGCCATGCCCAGCCGGGTCGATCCCGACATCGGCGCGATGCAGCGTCACCCGGCTGTCGGTACCGACAAAACCATGATCGACGATGTTGCGACCTGCCCACACCAAGGCTTCCGGATCAACGTCGACGGCGTGTACGCACGCGCCGGGCAGTTCCTCCGCGAGCGCGAGGGCGATCGCGCCGGAACCAGTACAAAGATCCACACAGATCGGCCGCGCCCAGCCAGCCGCTCGAACCGCGTCGAGGGCCCATCCGACCACGACTTCGGTCTCCGGCCGGGGTATGAACACCCCGGGGCCCACCGCCAGGGTGAGATAACGGAACCCGACGCTGCCGACCAGGTGCTGGAGGGGCACCCGCGCGGCCCGACGGGCGACCAGATCCTGAAACCGGTCCTGAAACCGGTCCTGATCCGCCAGCGTGATGGCCGTCGTCCGCCGCAGCCGCCACCGGGGCTCGCCGGTGACATACGCGGCGAGCTGTTCAGCGTCCGACCGGGGGCTTGGCACCCCGGCCGCGGCGAGAGTGGTGACCGCGCTGTCCAGCACATGCGCGGCCAGCCCGGCGCTGGGCTCACCGGACGTCATGACCCGGCCCCGGCCGAAAGCCTCGCCGCCAGGTCCGCCGCGACAAGAGCGTCCAGTACCTCGTCAAGCTCACCGTCGAGTACCTGATCGAGATTGTGCGCCTTGAAACCGACCCGATGATCGCTGATCCGGTTCTCCGCGAAGTTGTAGGTACGGATCCGCTCGGAGCGGTCCACCGTGCGAACCTGGCTGGCCCGTGCCGCCGATGCCTCCGCCTGCGCCCGCTCGCGGGCCGCCGCGAGGAGCCGTGCGCGCAGGATCCGCAGCGCCGACTCCTTGTTCTGCAACTGGCTTTTCTCGTTCTGGCAGGACACCACCAGACCGCTGGGAAGATGGGTGATACGCACTGCCGAGTCCGTCGTGTTGACGCTCTGCCCACCGGGGCCCGAGGAGCGGTACACGTCGATGCGCAGCTCGTTGGGGTCGATATCGACCTCGACATCCTCAGCTTCGGGAAGTACCAGCACTCCGGCCGCCGAGGTGTGGATGCGACCGGCCGACTCGGTGACCGGAACCCGCTGGACCCGGTGGACACCGCCCTCGAACCGCAGCCGCCCGAACACGCCGCCGGTGGTCATCCGGCCAGCCTTCACCGCCACGCTCACGTCCCGGTAGCCGCCGAGATCGCTGGGATTCGCGTCCAGGATCTCGGTCCGCCAGCCGCGTCGCTCAGCGTAGCGCAGGTACATCCGCAGCAGGTCGCCAGCGAACAGCGCCGACTCCTCACCGCCCGCGCCCGCCTTGATTTCCATAATCGCATCACGGGCGTCGTCGGGATCGGTGGGCACCAGATGGGTGTGCAGCCGGTCCCGCAACACCGCGTGCGTGGCCTCAAGCTCCGCGACCTCGGCGCGGAACGAGGCATCCTCGGCGGCGAACTCCCGGGCGGTCGCGAGGTCCGCATCGACCCGGTCCAGCTCACGCGCGGTCTCCACGACCGGGGCCAGCTCCGCGTACCTGCGGCCGAGGCTGCGTGCCAGAATCGGGTCAGCGTGCACAGACGGATCGGCGAGACGGTCCTCCAGCTCGGCGTGCTCGGCAAGCAGACCGTCGAGTGGAGTGGTCATTTCGGGAATCTCCTGGTCTAGAGAGCCAACGGCGGTATGATCATTGTTTCATCGCGTCGCCGGAGGCCCGCCTGACCCCCCAAAGGACTTCCAGCGCCGACCGCTAAGCGAGCCGATGAAAACATCGATCATGACTCTAACCCGCGCCAGCGGCGGCCCCGTGGGCCACTGGGACCCAAACCGCTGACAGACGCCACGCAGCGCCCGCGCCACTGTCACACCGGGCACGGGCGCTGCGGGCGCGTTACCTCACTTCGTCCCAGGCCCAGGCTTGTCACCCGGACGACGGCGGCCGAAGCGCCGCTCGAACTTCTCGACCCGACCGCCGACATCCAGGATCTTCTGCTTGCCAGTGTAGAACGGGTGGCACTGTGAGCACACTTCGGCGTTGATCACGCCGTCCGACTTGGTGCTACGGGTGGTGAAGGTCGAACCGCAGGTGCAGACAACCGTGGTCTCACGGTACGCCGGATGAATATCAGCCTTCATGATCCTTCTTCCCGAAGTGGCCGCCGGGTCGCCCTGTCGCGGACGCGAGGACGTGAACCGGTGCCGGGTCTCAGCGTTCCAGTCTGCCAGAAGCTTCCGGCCATCCAGGGACAGCACCGTGTGGACGCTGCCCAGGGGGTCCGCACAACGGGTTCTCAGTCCTGGCCCGGAGTGGCAGTCGCGATCTGCATCAGGAACTCGTAGTTCGTCCGCGTCTTCTTCAGCCGCTCCAGCAGAAGGTCAAGCGCCTGCTGCGACTCCAGCGTGTGCAGAACCCGCCGCAGCTTGTGCATGATCACAAGTTCGTCCGGCGCAAGCAGGATGTCCTCCTTACGGGTTCCGGAGGGGTCGACATCGATCGCGGGGAAGATCCTCTTATCGGCAATCTTGCGATCGAGCTTGAGCTCGGCGTTGCCGGTCCCCTTGAACTCCTCGAAGATCACAGTATCCATCGTGGAGCCCGTCTCCACCAGGGCCGTGGCGATGATCGTCAACGACCCGCCGTTCTCGATGTTCCTGGCCGCGCCGAGGAAACGCTTCGGCGGGTAGAGCGCCGTGGAGTCCACGCCACCCGACAGGATCCGACCGGACGCGGGTGCGGCCAGGTTGTAGGCCCGCCCGAGCCGAGTGATCGAGTCGAGCAGCACGACGACGTCCTCACCCAGTTCCACCAGGCGCTTGGCCCGCTCGATGGACAGTTCGGCGACGCTGGTGTGGTCCGACGGCGGTCGGTCGAACGTCGAGGCGATGACCTCGCCCTTGACCGACCGTTGCATGTCGGTCACCTCCTCCGGACGTTCATCGACGAGAACGACCATGAGGTGGCATTCCGGGTTGTTCGTGGTGATCGCGTTCGCGATGGCCTGCAGCACCATCGTCTTACCCGCCTTGGGCGGGCTGACAATCAGCGCGCGCTGCCCCTTACCGAGCGGCATCACCAGGTCGATCACCCGGGTGGTCAGCAGCTGCGGCTCGGTCTCCAACCGCAGCCGCTCCTGCGGGTAGAGCGGGGTGAGCTTGGTGAACTCGGGACGGTTTCGCGCCTCGTCGGGCTCCAGCCCGTTCACCGTGTCGAGCCGGACCAATGCGTTGTACTTGTCCCGCCGCTGCTCGCCCTCCTGCGGCGCCCGGACGACGCCGGTGATCGCGTCACCGCGGCGCAGGCCATGGCGACGGACCTGGGCCAAGCTCACATAGACATCGGTCGGGCCCGTCAGGTAACCGCTCGTGCGCACAAACGCGTAGTTGTCGAGAACGTCAAGAATACCCGCGACCGGGACCAGAACGTCGTCCTCGCGGACAATCGGCTCCGACTCGCTGAAACCGCCACCCTGGCGGCCACGATTACGGCCCCGCTCCCGGAACCGGCCGCGGTTACGCCGATTCCCGCCACCGAATTCGTCGTCGCGATCGCCCTGGCCACGATCGGCCTGGCCACGATCGGCCTGGCCACGATCAGCCTGGCCACGATCAGCCTGGCCACGATCAGCCTGGCCACGATCAGCCTGGCCACGATCGCCTTGGCCGCGATCAGCCGAGCCCCGTCCCCGGTCGCCCTGCTGGCGCCCCTGGCGCTCAGCCGCGACGGGACGGTCAACCGAGGCACGCTCCCCGTCGACCTGCTGACGCTCACGCCTGTCGTCTCGGCCACGCCCGCTGCCGTTCTCCGACACGCGAGGAACACTGGCCGGCTCGGCCACCGACGTGACGGGCACGCCGGCCACCGACGGTTCCGCTGGAGTGGTGGACGGCGCTGTGGCTGGGGTGGTGACCACCGGCGACGCGGCACCCGGCGCGGCTTCTTCCGTGCTGGCGGCCCGCACATTCTCGGATCCGCTCTCCGGACCGGGCGCGCTCGCCCCACCACGGGTCTCCCGCGAGCCAGACAGCGCGTCGGTCAGTGTCGTCTGCTCACCACCGGCTGTGGACGGGCTGCCCGATGCCCGAGAAGCCCCACGGCGGGTCCGGACACGCATAGCGCCCTCGGCCGGGGCCGCTGCCTCGGTTGAGGGCGCGGAGAGCGGAGGATTGGAGGAGACCGGAGGATTGACAGCGTCCCCTGCCTTTGTGGACGGAGTTGAGGTACTCCGGGCCGGCTGCGGGGCCGGTTGCGCCTCAGCGGCGGCCGCGGCCGGCCGGGCGGCGGTGGCAGCCGCACCTGCGGCGGCGCCGGCGGGAGTCTGAACGTTCTGGATGGCCGCGATGAGCTGCCCCTTTCGCAGGCGTCCCACGCCCTGAATACCCAACGAACTTGCCATGGCCTGCAGCTCCGGCAGGAGCATGGCTGAAAGGCCGGTGCCTGACCGCCGGCGTCGCGGAGAACCAGCGTCCACGGACGACGTCGGTGTCTGGGGCTCCGCGGACTCACGTGCGCTGTCAGGCAGCACGTCGGTGGTGTCGCTCAAGATGTTCCTTCCCTGAAGGGACCGGCTCAAGGGAGCCGGGTGACGCTTGTTGACCTTCTTCGCCCGGGCATCCCATGTGGAAACGATGTTCAGCGCCAGGTAGGCAAGCAGAGCGCCCGTGGACGGCGCTAACGGCTGAGCGCCGCGTGCGAACTCGTCAATCCCGCTGAGGACTTGTCGGTGCTGGCCGAGGCTTCGATGACGAGGCTGAGGCACCAAGTTCCGGCACCATGATCCGGCTACGATGAACCGGTAGCACCGGCGGGCGAGCACGCGCCGCGGCGGCAGCGAGTGCAGTCATCAGACTATCCAGACGGAGTCATCTGGGCAACAACCTTCGAGGGGCATTGCTTCGGAGTCCTCCGTTTCCAACCCGAGCCGCGACCATTTCGGCTGGATGTCGCCCTCAACGAGGATCTGGCCCGCGGTGCGGATGGGGGTTTCGGACACCGGGCCGGGTGGAACCCGAACCGACGGCGTCAGCCCGCGACGAGCTCGACCCGTGCTCCGTTCCTGTCCACAGGCAGATTGAACACGGTGAAGCTGTCCCCGCCACATGCGCGGGCAGCCTCGGCCTGCTCCGCCCCCACGGCCAGCGCCAGCACCGTCGGTCCAGAACCCGACAGCACGGCCGCCAGGCCCGCCGCTCGCAGCCGTCCGAGCAGATCGCGGGTCTCAGGCATGGACGGCAGGCGGTAAGGCTGGTGCAGCCGGTCGTCGGTAGCCGCCACCAACGCGTCCAGCCAGGACGCCGTACCCAACCGGCTGGCGCCGGGCTGACCGCCAGGAAGATGGCTCTCGCCAGGCCGGCCTGCCCACTCCTGACCGCCAGCCTGGATCCCCAACGTCTGTGCAGGCAACGTCTCCGGAGACAGGGTTCCTGACATCGCCACTGCTAACAAAGCCGCACGCCCCGCATTAACCGCGGCGTCGACATGCGGCACGTTAGCCGGCAATACCGCCCGCGCCACAGACGTCAACTGGCGGTGGGCGGGAATGAAGACTACAGGCTGTAGATCATCTGGCGGATCGATTCGAACTGCCTGCGGGCGACCGCCATTATCGTACCAAGCCACGGTGAATCCACCGTAGAGGACAGGGGCGATGTTGTCCGGATGACCCTCGATCTGACAGGCGAGCGCGAAGACGTCCGCGGTGCTCAGATGGCCCCCGCCCAACGCGCTCGCGGCAAGGAGGCCCGCCACGATGGCCGCGGCCGACGAACCGAGTCCACGGCCATGCGGGATGCGGTTGATACAGGTCAGGCTCAGCCCGGTCGGCCCGAGGCCGAGCGCGTCCAGCCCAGCCCGCAACGCGCGCGCGACCAAGTGGCTCTCGTCTCTGGTGCCATCGTCCTCGCCGGTCACGTCAATCGACAGGCCCGACTCCGTCACAACGACCGTCAGATCGTCGTAAAGGCCCAGCGCAAGCCCACAGGCGTCAAAACCCGGCCCAAGGTTCGCGCTGGTCGCCGGCACCCGCACGCTGACTCTGGCCGGCACCGGAGCCCGGGGCGCACGGCTCATGACCGCCGCAGATCAAGAGCCACGGCCGCGGCGGCAGCCGTCGCCGGTATGGTCACCGGCTTGGCCGCTCCGCTGATCGCCCAGTCCGGGTCCTTGAGCCCGTTGCCGGTCACCGTGCACACGACCCGTTCGCCGGCCTGGATGAGGCCGGCGGCACGCGCCTGGAGAAGCCCCGCCACGCTCGCCGCGCTGGACGGTTCGACGAACACGCCTTCCTTGTGCGCGAGCAGCCGGTAGGCCGAGAGGATCTGACGGTCGTCGACCGCGTCGATGGCGCCACCCGAGGCATCCCGGGCATCCAGCGCGAAAGCCCATGACGCGGGGTTGCCGATCCGGATCGCGGTAGCGATCGTCTGCGGTGTGGTGACCACACTGCCACGCACGATGGGCGCGGCGCCGGCCGCCTGGAAACCATGCATGCGGGGCCGGCCGGAACCGTGGAGTGTGTCGTCCTCGACATAGCCGCGCCAGTAAGCGGTGATGTTCCCGGCGTTCCCGACCGGCAGGCAGTGGGCATCGGGCGCCGCGCCCAGATCCTCGACGATCTCGAAGGCAGCGGTCTTCTGCCCTTCCAGGCGGAACGGGTTGACCGAATTGACGAGGGTGACCGGAAAGGTTTCGGCAAGGTCCCTGGCGACCCGCAGGCAGTCGTCGAAGGAGCCGTCAAGTTGCAGGAGCCGTGCCCCATGCACCAGCGCCTGCGCCAGCTTCCCTAACGCGATCTTTCCGCTGGGTACGAGCACGGCGCAGGTCAGCCCGGCACGAGCCGCGTACGCGGCGGCGCTCGCGCTGGTGTTACCGGTCGACGCGCAGATCACCGCCTGCGAGCCCGCCTCGACCGCGCGGCTGATCGCCATGGTCATCCCACGGTCTTTGAACGAGCCGGTCGGATTGGAACCCTCGACCTTGAGATGGACCTCACACCCGGTCACCGCGGAGAGATGCTCCGCCGGCAGCAGCGGGGTTCCGCCTTCCCGGAGGGTCACCACCGGGGTGTCCGCGGAGACCGGCAGGCGGTCCCGATATTCCTCGATCACGCCGCGCCACACCCGCCGGCTGCGGTTGACCGAGCCCGGAGCTCCTCCAGCCGCGGCCGCGGCCGCGGGCATGCCCGTCATCCGCGGCTGCGGCTGCGATGCCGCCACTGGCGATGTCGTCACAGCTCACCTCCCTCTACCCGCATCACACCCGCGACCGCCCGGACGACGTCCAGTTCCCGCAGCTCCTCGACTGTCGCGGACAGTGCCGCGTCACTGGCGCTGTGCGTGATCAGAACAAGACTCGCGTCGTCGCCATGGCCGTCTTGGCGGACACTCTGTATGGAAACGTCCCGATGGGCGAATGCGGCGGCGACCGAGGCGAGCACTCCGGTCTTGTCCGTCACATCCAGGTTGATGTGGTAACGGGTCACGGTGGCGCCTATTGGCAGCACAGGCAGCTCGGCGTAGGCCGACTCGCCCGGACCCCGGCGGCCGGCCAGCCGGTTGCGCGCCACCGCCACCAGATCGCCCAACACCGCGGAGGCGGTCGGTGAACCGCCCGCCCCGCGACCGTAGAACATCAGTTGCCCAGCCGCATCCGCCTCGACGAACACGGCGTTGAACGCCTCCCGGACTCCGGCGAGCGGATGGGAACGGGGAATCATCGCCGGATGCACCCGCACACTCACGCCCGGCGTCTGCGGTGACCGTTCGGCAATGGCCAGCGCCTTGACCGTGCACCCCATCGCGCGGGCGCTGGCGATGTCCGCGGCGGTGACGCCGCCGATGCCCTCCCGATAGACGTCGGCCAGCGTGACCCGGGTATGAAAGGCGAGCTGCGCAAGGATCGAGGCCTTGGCGGCGGCGTCGAATCCATCGATGTCCGCGCTCGGGTCGGCCTCCGCATATCCGAGGGTGGTCGCCTCGTCGAGCGCCTCGGCAAACCCGGCACCGGTTTCGTCCATCCGGGTGAGGATGAAGTTGGTGGTGCCGTTGACGATGCCGAGCACCCGTCGGACGCGATCACCGGCGAGGCTCTCCCGCAGCGGGCGCAGCAGCGGGATCGCACCGGCGACCGCGGCCTCGTCGTAGAGGTCCACGCCGTGTTCGGCCGCCGCGCCGTACAGCGCGGCACCGTGGGTGGCCAGCAGCGCCTTGTTCGCGGTCACCACCGATTTTCCCGCGCCGAGCGCCGCGTGCAGCCAGGTGCGGGCCGGCTCGATGCCGCCCACCACCTCGACGACAATGTCGATGTCCTCCCGGGTCGCGAGCCCTTCCGCATCCGTGGTGAAGATCCTTGGATCGACCGGCAGGTCGCGGACCACCGACAGGCGGCGGACCGCGATACCGGCGAGGTCCAGGGGCGCGCCCACCCGAGCGGCGAGGTCCTCGGCGTGGGTGTGCAGGAGCCGGACGACCTCACCCCCGACCACACCGCACCCGAGCAGGGCAATCCTCATCCCGCGTTCCTCACCATGTGGTTCTCGTCATGGATTCCTCATCGTGCGTTCGCCCCGCCGTCGCCCGGACGCGCGCCGCCCCGGACAGCCACACCGACGCCGGTCCGGGCATCCCCGCGCTCGACCCCGTCGATCTCGGGTTCGGGCTCGGGGATGCCCGCTTCGTCGATGTCAAGACGCAGCATGTCCATCTCGGTCTCCCTGCGGACGATCATGCGAGCCCGGCCGGCGCCGACCGCGACAACAGGTGGCCGCGGAACATGGTTGTAGTTGCTTGCCATGGACCGGTGGTACGCCCCGCTCGCCGGCACAGCGACAAGATCGCCAGGCCGGATGTCGGCAGGCAGCGCCACATCGTGGGCGATGACGTCGCCGGACTCGCAATGCTTGCCCACCAGCGTCACCACGCGGGGTGCAGCCATGCTGCGCCGAGAGACAAGGCGGGCCGTGTAGCGTGCATCATACAGCGCGGTACGGATGTTGTCGCTCATCCCGCCGTCGACGCTGACATAGGTACGCAGCCCCGGCAGTTCCTTGACCGTCCCGACCTCGTACAGCGTGATCGCGGTCGGGCCACTGATGGCCCGGCCCGGTTCGACCGCCAGCCGCGGGACGGCGAGTCCGGCCGCGGCGCACTCCTTGCCGACGATCGCGCGGAGCCGGTCCGCGACCTCCGCGACCTCCAGTGGCGCGTCCTCGCCGGTGTAGGCGATCCCCAGGCCACCGCCGAGATCGAGCTCAGGCAGTTCGGCCCCGTGGGCATCGCGAACGGCGGCCAGCAGCCCCACCATCCGATGGGCGGCCAGCCCGAAACCGGCGGTGTCGAAAATCTGCGAGCCGATGTGCGCGTGGGTCCCGACGAGCTCAAGGTGCTCGGGCGCGGCCAGCACCTGACTGATCGCCTCGGCCGCGGCACCGCTGGCCAGGGAGAAGCCGAACTTCTGGTCCTCCTGCCCGGTGGCCACGTAGTGGTGGGTGTGAGCCTCCACTCCGGGTGTGACCCGGACGAACACCCGCTGGCGCACGCCGGCCCGCGCGGCCACCGCCGCCAGCCGGGAGATCTCCACGAACGAGTCGACGACGATCCGCCCTACGCCGTAGGCGACCGCCCGCCGCAGCTCAGCGGTGGACTTGTTGTTGCCGTGGAAGAGCAGCCGCTCGGGCGGAAAGCCCACCGCTTCCGCGATGCCCAGCTCACCACCTGTGCAGACATCCAGCGAGAGCCCTTCGGCGAGCACCCATCGGGCGATGGAACGCGACAGCAACGCCTTGCCCGCGTAGTAGACGTCCCCGTCTGCGAAAGCGGAGCGCCACGCCCGGCAACGCGCCCGGAAGTCCTCCGTGTCCAGGATGTAGGCGGGCGTGGCGAACTCGGCGGCGAGCGCGTCAACCCGCAGCCCGCCGACCCGCAGCACACCGTCCGTGTCCAGAACGGCGGACGCCGGCCACAGCCCTTCCTCCAGCTGCGTCTGATGCTGGGCGAGATAGATCACATCACGCACAAACAGTCACATCCTCATCACGCGTATCCGCGTCGCGCACGAACAGTCACATCCTCGTCAGGGCCGGCACTCCCAGCAGCCGCAGGCCACTCGCAAGCACGGTCCTGGTCGCCTCAGCCAGGAGCAGCCGCGCTCCGCCCAGCGCACCCGCCCGCTCGTCCCCCTGCGGCAGTACCCGGCAGACGCCGTGAAAACGGCGGTACGTGCCGGCGAGTTCCTCGAGGTAACGCGCCACCCGGTACGGCGCCCGGCGATCGGCCGCGGTCCGCACGACCCTCGGCAGCTCACCCAACGCCTGCAGCAGGTCGCCTTCGCGCGGATGGGTCAGCAACAGCACATCGGCGCCCTCCGCATCCAGGGACAGTCCCAGCTCTCCGGCACTGCGCAGCAGCGCGCGGATCCGGGCATGGGCGTGCTGGACACAGAAAAACGGGTTGTCATCCGTCTGGCCGGCGATGACGTCCAGGTCGAGAACGAGGGCGCTGTCCAGCGGAACACGGACGAGCCAGTAACGGGCGGCGTCGGCGCCGACGGCATCCACCAGATCATCGATCAGGGGCGGTCCCCCGGCCGATGCCGGCGTCCGCACCGGCGCACCGCCGCGGGTCAGCGTCACCCGCTGCCCGATGGGCCCGCGGTCACGACGGACGCCGCCAGGCCGCCCCGGCTGAGCCTCGCCCGCCGCCGCGGTGACCGCACCGATCCCGGCAAGACCGCCGCCCTGACCGCCGGCCGCGTCGAGCAGCCGAGCCGATGCGTCCGCCACGGCTGCTCGGCGCGCGGCGGCAAGGGTGACCGGGCCGGCCGGGTGTGCGTACCCGGTCTCGGCGTTCGCCCGGGTGGCGCAGGCCTCGGGCGGACCGCGCCAGCCCTTCACAGCCGGGCCGCATCCGTAACTGCCGCCCGCGCGCACGACCGTACGTGCGATCTCGCCGAGAGCCCCGCCAGCCAGCCGGATGTTGAGGAAACCGGGACCGGCCACCGCCACCGCGGCCACCGCCTGATCCTGGCGCAACCGGCCCGCGACCGCCTCGGCGACCTCGCGCGGTGATCGCCGGGCCGAGCGGGCGAGGCGCAGCGCGATCGGCGTGGCGTAATCACCACGATCAAAAAATCTGAGGCGCTCGACCGGCACCACCGTGGGGATCACCACATCAAGCGCGCCGTCCGCGACCAGCTGCCCGATGATGGCCCGCAGAACTTCCGCGAGGCCGTCGGGAGTCATGGCGTGATGTTATCGGCGGTGGGCGGCGGTAGTGGCACGGGACAGCGGAACCGATCGCCACCGATCATCACGCTGTCGACGGCAGGCAGCCCGCGCTCCAGCGGCCCGCGTGTCAGACGGTCTGGCCGTGGCCGGCCAGCCTGCGCACAACCCCGATCAGCTCATCCGGGTCGAACGGCTTCGTGAGGTAGTAGTCGACGCCAAGACGCTTCCCGCGCCTGAGATCGGCGGCCTGGGCACGGGCGGACAGCAGGATCACCCGGATGTCCGCTGTCTCAGGGTCGTCGCGCAGCCGAGCGATCACGTCCCAGCCGTCCAGGTGAGGCATCATGACATCCAATGTGATCACCTGTGGCGCGATGTCCCGCACCCGCTCGAGGCAGTCCAGCCCGTCGATCGCGGTGTGCACCTCGAAGCCCTCCAGCTCAAGGTTGACCACCACGAGCTGACGGATCACCGCGTCATCATCGACAACGAGGACACGTGGGGGGGCGCAATACACATCGGGAGCTTACGGCGACCCGTCTACGCGGCCACCGTCGCGGTCCTGGTACGGTATACCCGCTTGCCCTGAAGCCCCCGTAGCTCAGGGGATAGAGCACCGCCCTCCGGAGGCGGGTGCGCAGGTTCGAATCCTGCCGGGGGCACTCAGGTATGTCCTGGTCATGGGGCTAATCGTAGCCGCTGTGGTCTGCCCATTCCAGATCTTGGCCACGGTTTACCCACACAGGTGGGTACATGTCGGATGTGTCGGGCGGCTGGCCAGTCAGGCCGCCGGGACGATCGCTGGTGATGATGGTCCGACATCGGGAGGAGCGTTCGCCGCCGTCTGGAGTTCGGCCCGCCACCGGATCCGGTCCGCTATCCCCCGCATGATCAGGTATTCGCGGCGCGGGACGCCGGGATCACCGGGATGGGCGGGCAGCCAGATCAACCGGGACGGGTCAGGCATGGTCCGGCCGAGCACGGCGAGCTGAGCCGCGATCCACTCTCGTCGGTCGACACGGTGGTCGCTGAGCGACTTTCCCGACCACCGACGAGAGACAAGAACCCGGCGCCCTCCGAACCCGAGTGTGGCTTGCCTGTGGGCCTTGCCCTTGCAGTAGCCTGGCGTCAGTCTGGGCCGGGGGTTGCGTGGTTGGATGCCGTAGCGTAGCCAGTTCGCGCAGGTCGGCGCACACGCCTCGAACCGCAGCGCCTCAGCGAGTCGATCGACGTGGCGACGCTGGGCGTCGGTGGTCACCTCGTGGCAGACGTCCAGCGCCTTTGTCAGGTACTTGGTGAGATAACCGATCATTCGGCCAACCTGCGCCGAGTTCGCCGTCACGCCGTCGGCGCGCAGCTGAGGCCCGAAACGGACGACGTGCGACGGCGGGTCATCGTCCCCGATTGCCTCCAACGCCTCATCCCACGTCGGCAGCGGTTCGGCCGTGGCCGGATCGACATAGCCGCCCTGGCGCTCGTCCCACTCGGGCAACCGGCCAGCGATCGTATACATCGGCTGGTCGCAGGCTGGCCACCACACCTGATGATATGTTGCCGCCGCCACCTGACGCAGCACTGTCCGATGGTCGTGTGCTTGCCCGACTACAGCTCGCGCTCACCCTCCCAGGACCAGCACGGCCCCAGGCTCTCGTCGAGCAGGCGGACCCGACCTTTGATCGGATTCCTCACGTTCCGTCACAGGCAGCCAGACAGGCACCGTACTGCATGTGTACTGCAACGGGGGCGGACGCCGGTGGACGTTCCCGAAGCCATGACCTGCCCTGATGGATATCGGTGGACATCCATGGACGTATCGCTGAGGATTACGGATCAAGAGGTTGGGGGTTCGAGTCCCTCCAAGCGCGCCGCATCTCCGCAAGCCAGAGCCCCGCAACCGATCACAGCTACGGGACTCTAGATCATTTTTACCTCTGGATCCCGCCTTATGGGCCTGACAGCCAAACTGACAGCCGAGCCGGCAGACGTCCACTCTCGGCTTGACAGACGTCCACCCTGGTTGCCTGATGAGATAATTCGGAGCAGGGAGGTGCCACGTGAAGCTCGATCGGGACACGCGCAAGGTCACGGCCTGGCTGGACCGTGCCCTTGCCGACAGCGGCCTGACCCAGGCCGAGTTCGCCGCCGCGCTCGGGACCTCGCCTTCCCGGTTCTCCACCTACCGCTCCGGCAGGACGAAGCCGACCGCCGCGTTCTGTTTCCGCGCACAGCGCATAGCCCAGGGCCTCGCCGCCACACGTCGTGCGCGGGTAATGTCCGCGCCGGTCACCGCTAAGATCATCCGCGACACCGACGACGAGGACTGGGCATGGCGGATGCTTCTTCAGGGCCGCGACCACCTGCGCATGCTCCTCGAGGATGGTGGTGACACGGTCTGCGCATGGGAGGCGGCCCCGCCGTCGACGGGGAGCGCCGGTTTCGACACCCTGCTGGCCGTTTTGACACGCCGCGAGTTCGACCAGGTCGGTGTCGAACCACCCGCGTGGTGCGAGCCCAGGTGCCTGCCCGAGCCGTGGATTCCCGATCATCCGTTTCTCACTCGCGAACAGGTCATCGCCAAAACCCCGGAGTTCCTGAAGGAACTCAACGTCTTCGTCCCCGCCCGCGACCTGGTCACCGCGTGACCGAAGGCTACGAGTTCACGGCAGACGAGATAACCGCTCTGCTCGCCAAGCTCGACGAGCGCCTCCGCTCGCGAGGCGCGTCTGCATCGGTCTTCATCGTAGGTGGTGCCGCTATCGCCGTCGGCTCGAGCAAGTACCTGCGACAGACAGAGGACATCGACGCGATCACCCGCGATGAAATCGTCATGGACGAGGCTCGCGCGCTGGCTGCCGAGATCGGCCTTCCGCGGAACTGGCTCAACACCCGCGCGAGCATGTGGATGCCACCAGTGCCCGAAGACGCGCCGACGCCGGTAGCCGGGCCAGGGCTTCGCGTCACATACGCCTCGGACGAGTTCCTCCTCGCCACGAAACTGGTCGCTCAGCGTCGCAAGGACTCGCGAGACATCCTGGAGCTCGCCGCGCGTACAGGAATGACCCATGCGACGGCGGAGGATTTCGAGATGTTGATCTACCGCTACTACACAGATCCGGGCATCTTCGAGTTCATCATCGACGGGACGGACGTCCAGACCGAGGTCCGGTTGCTGGCCGAACGCGCGGTCCAGCTCCTTGCGCACGCCCAGTAGGCCAACAGCCAGCCGGTGATGGCACGGCGGTCGCGGATTGGGTAGGTCTTGTGAGTCTCACCGATCGTGCGGGGTCTACCCTCCCGCCCCTCGTTACCTGTTTTCTAGCGACAGCGAACGCTGACGGCAGCGTGAGCGGACAGGCGCGAACACCCGGGTCAGGTGAGTGTCTGTGGGGAATATGTGGAGACGTTGTACACGGTCGTGGTCCCATGGGGGCGAACGTTCAGGTGAACGGCATGATCCCCGGATAGCCAAGATGGTCTTGAAAACCGCTTCACGACGGCAC
The DNA here is from genome assembly GCF_917627335.1 of Protofrankia sp. CiT1. Taxonomy (NCBI): domain Bacteria; kingdom Bacillati; phylum Actinomycetota; class Actinomycetes; order Frankiales; family Frankiaceae; genus Protofrankia; species Protofrankia sp. CiT1. The sequence continues at coordinate 42,102 of NZ_CAKJTP010000026.1, forward strand.
GGCATCCGCACCACGGTCCAACGGTGTACCCGAGTCGGCGGACGTCGGTGGACAGGCACGGAGGCTGGCGAACGCGCACCACAGGTCACCGGACGTCCACGTACGTCGGCGAACGGTCTGCCTTGCTCTCTTAATCCGAAGTTACGTGATCATGAGCGCACCGTAGGCCGGTGACCTGGACATTTGTTCTGATCAAGGATTCACCTACTGACTACACATCACTCTGCCGAGCGAAATAGACACTGATAGTGCGGTGGTGCACGACGTTTCCGCAGGTCACAGCTTTGCAAGTATGTCCGGCGACGAGCACACCGGCCCGGGATCTCACGTGCAGCCGACACTCGATGGCCACACGAAAAAATCATAAGAATACTGGCTACAGTTTGCCCAACGGAAGCAAAATCTGCAGGTAGATGCCGTCAGATCCAATCAAGATCACGCAACTTCGGCTTAGA
>NZ_CAKJTP010000026.1:42699-46905 GCF_917627335.1 Protofrankia sp. CiT1
TCCGCGGGTCGGCACCCGATCGTCATGGCATGCCGCCGGGCTGTCGCGCCGTTTCCGCTTCTCGGCGCTGACGCGCCTGCGGCGCGAAAGGACAGCAACCGGCGGACACCGAGGCTGATGCCTCCCCGACGAACTCACCACTCACCCGCACACATGACCTGCGTGTCAGGTCATGCTGAGCACCTCGGCGTTCACGCCCGCCAGCCCGGTGAAGTCGGCGGACGCATCGGTCGTCAGCAGTATGCGTCCCTCGGCCACAGCCGTGGCAACAATGATCATGTCATGCGCTGGCCGCGGCCTGCCGCGGTGCATGGCGTGGACAGCGAGTCGGGCGTGTGCCCGAGCGACGTCGAGCGTGTAGTCCACAACCGGCACGCTGGCAAGCACTGCCTCCACATGCAGTGCACGACGCTGCTTGTGGGCCTCGGTCGCGCGCTCAACGCCCACGAGGAGCTCCATTGCGGTGATCGAGGCGATCGCCGCGTCGTCCGCCCCCAGGACCGCATCAATGTCGAGCGTGCCTCGCTCGAACGCGATGATGACCCCGGTATCGAGAATCACACGTCTGGCCACGTGCGGACCTGATCGGTGAAGGAGGCCCGCACGTCGGCCCGCACAGCCTCAAGATCGTCGGCAAAAGCGGGGTCCGGCGCGTGCTCCCGCAGCGCGTCTTTGAGCCGGTCGGCCGTGGTGCGCCGTTCGGGGACGAACCGGCCGACCGTGACGCCATCCCGCGTGATCACCACAACTTGTCCGTGCTCGACCGCGTCGAGCACACTGGCGAAGTTGCGGGCCGCCTGAGTGGCCGTCATGCTCTTCATGCGTTACACACTATCAGATTTACTTTGCGTATACATAACTACCATATTTCCATGGAAGCCCCTCCATGGACAGCGACCAGCGACCCAGAGCAGCGCTCTGATCACATGCGCCGCACTGTAGCAACCGGTGTAGCAACGGCTGCGGATGTGGGCGGATGTCAGCGAACGGCGGCGGACGGATGACCCGTACGCCTACCAGGCGCACACTCGAAGCATGACGATGGTCAAGAGCTCCCGCATCGCCGTCCGCCTACCCGAGGAACAGGACGCGCTGATCCGCGCGGCTGCCGAGGCCGAAGGCTCCACCGTCACCGAGTTCACCGTGAACGCCGCCGTGGCCAGAGCCAAGGACGTCCTGGCTGACCAGCGCCTGTTCACCCTGGGTAACGAGGCGTGGGCGGAATTCCTCACCGTCCTCGATCGTCCGGTGACCCGCAAGCCGCGGCTGGAGCGCCTGTTCGCCGAAGAATCGCTCTTTGAGTGAGCGGCTACTCGGCCCCCCGGCCGATCATCGCCTCCGACGACCTGTCGGCCTTCGACAGCGGCGAGCTCTCGCTCGACGACTGGCTGCGCCGACGCGCGCTGGGCAACCAGGCGGCAGGAGCATCCCGCTGCTTCGTCACTATCCGCAACGGACGCGTCGTCGGCTACTACGCCCTGGCCACCGGGGCAGTCCAGCGACTGGGCAGCAGTCGGCGCGTCGGGCAGGGCATGCCCGACCCCGTCCCGGTCATTCTGCTCGGCCGCCTCGCCGCCGACGCCAAGGAACAAGGCCGGGGCCTGGGTGCCCATCTGCTCCGGGACGCGATCACCCGCATCGTCTCCGCAGCGGAGATCGTCGGTGTACGAGCACTGCTCGTCCATGCGCTGCACGACCAGGCCCGGCAGTTCTACCTGCACTTCGGGTTCGAGCCCTCCCCGACCCACCCACTTCGCCTATTCCTTCTGATGAAGGATGCTAGAGCGCTGACCAGAGAGAGCACATCCGTATAGCCAGCTTGTTACGGGCACTGCCATCGCCATTGCTTGGGGTGATAGACGCAGGTAGCCGGGCTGATACGACAAGGCTGGCCATCGCCGCGGTTTGCGTAGATGCTGTATAAGCCCCCGGGGGCACACGACTGAGGGTTCTGCGTGTTACTCGGCAACGCCTGGTCGCCGCGTCATGCCTGTCGGGATAAGTTTTGTCTTAGAGCGCCCGGCAATAGGGGCGCGGCGTCGCGGGGCTGGGGCACGCACCTCGCCGCATCGCTCCCCATCCATCGCTGCGCGATGCACGGGTACCCCGGCTCGTCGGTCGCCACCCAACACCTCCGGTGACTCCCTCCACTGCCTCGCGATGCACGCACCCAGTCCCGCTCCTTGATCCACACCCCTATTGCCGGGCGCTCTTACGCGGCATCAAATGTTGGATCTTCAACGCCGAACGGGATGTTCTTCTCCTGCGGGTGCCCGCATGGGTGGGCGAGCACGAAGCGCTCTGGCAGCCGATCACCAGCGGCATCGAAGCCAAGGAGACCACCCTGCGGAAAGATCTGGCCGCGATGGGCATCCAGGCCCACATCTCGACAGCGGGCCCCGGACCTAACTGACCATCACCATCGGACGCTGTAACGTCCTACCGGGTTGTGAAGGGCGCCGGCCGGGTCGAGATACCCGAAGCTGTTGCCCAGGCACACGACCGCGTCGACTTCAACACCGGTGTCTTCGGGCCTGGAGGCGGCTGCCACCGGCACGCGGCGGGCACCGTAGGGCCGCCCCCGCACCCGCCACACACGCCCGGCCGGCGTTCCGGTCGAACTACGCGATTTTCGTGGCGTTGCCTTCTCCCAGACCCCCAGATTCAGGCCTTCGCAAAGCTTGAATTCAAGCTTAAAATGGTGCCCATGCAGACGCTACCGATCTCGAAGGTCAAGGACAGGCTCAACGAACTGGTCGACGCCGCCGCGATCACTCACGAGCAAGTGACCATCACCAAGAACGGCTCGCCGGCGGCCGTCCTGATCGGCGTCGACGAGTGGGAGTCGATCCAGGAGACCCTGTACTGGCTGTCGCAGCCGAGCATCCGCGAATCTCTCGCCGAGGCCACGGCCGACGTGACGGCCGGGCGGGTCTTCGACGAAGCGCAGATCCGCGCCGAGTTCAGCGTGCCCAGGCGCGACCGGTAACGCGCCCGGTGAGCTATGAGGTGGTCTTCACGGCCATGGCACGGCGAGACCTCCAGCACATCCCACCGCGCATCGTGCCAGCGATCATCGAGTTCGTCTTCGGCGACCTCGCGGTCGCACCGCAGCGGGTCGGCAAACCTCTCGAACGGGAACTGGCAGGCACCTTCAGTGCCCGTCGCGGACCGTACCGGGTGCTGTACGTGGTCGACGAGGAAGCGAAGCTCGTGACGCTTCTGCGGATCGCTCACCGAGCCGATGTCTACCGCCCCGGCGGTAGGTAGAAGGAGGTCTGGCCCCGGCTGGGCACCGCGAGTTCGACGACGCTTCGATAGCCACCGTCATCGCGTGCAGCCCCAGCCTGAAGCTGCACGCGATGACAAGCCGGCCGGTTCGAGAACCTCTGGTCGCGCCCGCAACCTTCTGCGTGCCGTCTTGCCGGGGGCACGCAAGAACGATCTTTGTCGCGCTGTTTGTGCTGGTCAAACAGGATGAGCAATATCGGAACCAACCTTGGGTCGCTCGGGTCCAAAGCGCGCGGCGGGAGCACCGCTGCCGATCGTCGCGTCCCAGATGGAACGGTCGGCCTTCCTTTGGCCTGTGCCGTGCCAGGGCCGGCGAATCAGCGCGGACGTGCTACCGTGCGCAAATAGATCACCTCATAAAATGTCGCCCCCGACGGGCCGCGGAGCCGCGCTGACGGGGCATTCCTGGTCAGGCTGATGAGGGGGCGATGTGCCTGGCACGAGGCGCTCGGGGGATGGTGCCCCCAGCGGAACCACGGACGCGGAGACCGGCGCGGCCGGCCACTGCGACTTCTTCCTTACCCATGCCCGCGCCGATGCCGAATGGGCGAAATGGATCGCCTGGCAACTCGAGGAGCATGTGCGTTTCGACGGTCGGAAGGCGCAGGTTTTTCTCGAAGCCTGGGATATCGTGCCCGGATCGGATCTGGTAGCCAACATCAGCCGCATGCTCGACCGCTCCGACCGGGTCGTGCCCATCCTCTCGCCACACTATTTCGCCGATCCCGGCGATCATGTGTGGCCGGCGGCCTGGACGGGCGACCAGGACCGGCTTCGGCGCATCGTGCCGGTGCGGGTCGAGGCCTGCGTACCTACCGGCCTGCTCCGGACGATCCACTACATCGACCTGGTCGGCATGGACGCCGAGGCGGCCGCAGCGGCCCTGCGCACCAGGATGTCCGACGCCATCAAGGG
>NZ_CAKJTP010000027.1:0-4534 GCF_917627335.1 Protofrankia sp. CiT1
GGTCTTTGGCGCAACGTCGGGCCGCTGGGAGAAGAAGGTAGCGGTAGACGTCACTGTAATCGCTGCTTTCCATAATTTTTTCAGTATGATCAAGTGCGATGACATGCGGCATGGCGCGCGACGAGGTTTCCGACAGCGCCTTGAAAAACTCACTCAGAATCTTTTTCCGCAAGTTGTCCACCGGTCCTGCTTCAGGATCCCAGTTCCTGCCCTCGTCCTCGACGTAACCATGGTCAGTACTGATGTGATCCGAACCGGTCACCAATGCGTTGAGACATGCGTTGAATTTACTGAATGCGTCCGGGGGAATCGGGTTCGGGTGGCTTTTATCAATGATCGCCTCACGGATGGCTCGTACCAGAGAAAGCCCGTCCCTCGGCGCGGACACCCATTTTCCACCCGGCCCCTCATAGTTGTCGCGTAGATTGACATATGTCACGCGATGTCCACGGAGGTGGTATGTCAGCAAAGACCAGAGAGTGAACCACGTTTTTCCCGCTCTTGCATTGGGTTTTTCCTGTTCACCTTTGATCAAAAGCAGACCGACTGGCGGATCATTGGACTTATGGTCCAGCGTGCGGTCCAGCGCCCACCATGCTTCACGACGTTCACGATGGCGGCCGACAAAGTTCTTGAGATCCCTCAGCTTGTAGGTGTTGCAGAGCTTGTCGACGGACTCGTCGTCTATCGGGAATTCCCATCGTATGATATTTTGCGGATGTACGGCCGTGACGAATCTCGGTACCGCCCAGCTGATTTCACGGTACGTCAGCTCGCGGCGAGCGCTGGCCAGTGCATGATCGACGGAGTGCCCCCGACCGAGCAGCGCATACAACTCCGCGGAGAGGATGCAGGCATTCTCTGGACTAATTGTCGACTGCATCGAAACGACGGAACACGCGCCGGCTCGGATGAACTCGTCACCGATGCCGGCGACCCCGCGACCGACCGGGCTAGCCGAACGGCAGGCGTTGAGGATGACAAGCCATGGTTTCCATCTCGTGAGGAGCGGGTGGATGTCATCGGGCAGCAGAGGACGCCCACGATCCTCCGACCTTGATCGAATTACCAGCCCGTGGTCGTCGGTACCCTCCCCAATGAAGTGTAGGATATGCGGGCGAAGCGTGTCGATCGCCTCCCGCAGCCACGATATATCCGGACTGTCGATCACTTCAGTGTGCACACGACCGAGGCGCCCGGCAAGAGCCTTGGCGATACCCGCGAGCTCCTCGTCCGCCAAGAGATCGAGCGCACCCGGGGAGCCTACGACGATCAGCACCCGCAACGGACCACGTTCCGGCCGGAGCGGAGCACCGGCGTTAAGGCGCGACCAGGGCATCTCGTCGGTGAATACCATGGCGGCCCCGGCGTCACGCATCAGCTCCCACGGGAGACGAGAGATGCTGTGTCGTTCGTCACCGACGGCTTGCTGGCCGAAAGAGAGCAGCACCCGGACAGGTCGATCTTCCTGTCCCAGCAGGCCAGTCCAGGCTTCCTTGACACTGCCACGGATAAGCAGATCAAAAAGCTGACGGCCGGCATCGATGACTTCGGCCCTCGCCGCGCGACCCTCGAAGATCTTGCCATGATCATTGATCATTCTACCGATGAGCTCCGCTACAGCCGCCGCGGGCAGATCCTCACGGGCAAGTGGCTCACCGAGTGTATGCGGGTCGAAATCCTCAGCCCCGCCGGGATGGAGATGAAGCGAAACAACGTGTTTCTCGGGGACGCCATCAGGGGCGCGATGAGCCTGAACTGTAAAAATAGCTGTCGTCATCGGGTCAGGCCACCGACGGGTTTCCCGGGTCGTCGTCCGCGGCGTCAGGTGGCTGCACATCGCCGGAGACGGTCTCGAGGACCTCCGCGGGACGCTCACGCGCATAGGCGGCCAGCGCCGGCGGAAGATCGGCCGGAAAGGCGCCGCGGCCACTCTGTCGCATCCCGAAGTCGGCCTCGACCCTGCTGAGAAATGGCTTTTTCAAGCGCACTACCTGGTACATCGGCGTGCAGGCCTCGACCGTCCAGGAGTCGTTGCGGGCGGTCGAGCGATCGAGCTCGAACTTCATTGCAAGATCGACGACTGTGAACGGCCCCGCGCCGGCACCGACGCGGGCGTTGAGCCGCACCGAGCCGCCGGATTCGCTCGCGCCGGAAACGAGAACTCCAGCGGCGGCCGTCACCACGGACGTGACCACGACCCTGTCAAGACTCCAGCCGCCGGCCGACCATTGCCGCAGCAGTGTCTGGGCGATCTCGGCCGCGTCCGCGACGTCGAGCTGGGTCAAGCCGTCATAGGCCACCAGCATGGCATCGCCCCGTTTGAACCGAATCTCCGCCTGCACGCGGGCATCCACGGCACCCGCGGCCGGGCCGAAGGCGATTTCGACGTCTCCGTTCGAGTCATGCTCGAAACTGGGGATCGACGCCCCGACGCGAGTCGCAAAGCCTGTGGTCAGGGCACCGGCCCGCACCAACTTGTCCGGTGTTGCCACAAAGATGTCGCCGACCTCGATGAGCTTGCTCAGCGGCCAGTTCACCCACCAACCTGGCCAGCGTTGCGCGACGATGCGTCGGTAGTTTCCCACGACGTCTGGCATTTTCTCCCCCCGGATGCCGACAAACCACGCCGAACGAGTGCTCTGCGCGATCGGTCAGCATCATAACGAATTCGGACAATCAGTTGTCCGTCGGTACCGTGTCCAGGACCGGACATCCGAACGGTTCGGGAGCGCCGTCAGTGGACGCGGGGGTCGGCGGGGCAGTCCAGTGCACTGGCCCTGGTCAGACCGCTGACGGTCAGGCGGGCGGACAGCCGCACCGGCCCCGGCGAGTCGGTGAGGATGCCCGTCCAGCCGTCCGCGGCCTGGAACACGCAGGCCTCGTGGCCGTCATCCAGTTGCCAGTACGGCGTGAAGTGGACGAGGACGGTCGCCATCCCGGGTGCGGAGAAGTCCACCGCGAGTGAGCTGACCCCGAGCTCGGTCAGGCTCGCCGGCCCCCGCACGAGGCCGGGCGCATCGGCGACCAGCCAGACCTTCCAGTGCGCGTCCGACCACGCGAGCTCCAGGTAGGGCTGCCCGGCCGCGAGCAGCTTCGCCTCCTCGACGGCGGAGGAATCCAGTTCCACATCCGGCAGGGCCACGAACCGGACGCCGCGCTCGAGCAGCCACTGGTGGTAGGTGTCGGGGGCGAGGGTGCCGTCGTAGAACAGCGAGTTGTACTTCATGTCGAGCTGCCGTTCCCAGCCGCGGGCCAGCGGGACGTGCGGCGCGACGAAGGAGGCCTCCCAATGCGCGCGGGTGAACGGGACCTCCACCCGGCCCGCCGCCACCGGGCCATGATCAAGATAGTCGAGCAGGCCGGAGTAGTAGCTGCCCTGGCCGGAAGCGTCCCCGTAGGTGGCCAGCGCACCGTGCACCGGGCCGATCTGCCAGCCGATCAGCGGTATCGCGACAACAAGCAGTACCCGTGGCCGGCGGGCCAGCAGCATCGCCGCGACCGGGCCCGCGAGCAGGGTCGCGGGCCGGGCGATGTTCCCGCCGATCTGTGTCGGGACGAAAAAGAAGACAGCCGCGGAAACAGCCCACAGCCCCAGGCCGCGCCGGATCGCCACCTCCTTCTTCGGGACGACGACCAGCCCGGCCGCGATCAGCGCGAGCAGCGACAGGAAGGTCAGCGCCGGAAACGGCTGCACACCGTGTTCGGGAAACAGCAGAGCGACGAGGATGCCGCTCGCTGCCCCGGCCAGCGGCAGCACTCGACGCCGGTCGAGTGTGCCGACCAGGGCAAGCCCAGCCAGCAGCACGAACCCACCGGCGAGCGGTGAGGCGAGCGACGAACCGATCGCGCCCACCCACGCGGCCGTCATCCGGCGCTCACGCACGCCGAGCAGCGCGAGCGCGCCGAAGGCCATCCCGAGGGCGAACGGCATCCGCCCGACGACGAGGTTCGCCACTGTGGCGACCGCGAACCAGACCAGGGCCAGGTCGTGACCGTGCGCCCGGCCGGGCCCGCGCAGCAGCCGCGTCGCGATCATCGTGGACGCCACACCGGCCAGGCAGCCGAGCACCTGCACCCCGAACAGCGCACCCAGCGGAGGGAAGAGCACGCTGTAGCCAGGTACGGTATGCCCGCCGTACCACTGATCGTCCCACAGGGTGGCACCACCGTGCTTGAACAGCCACACTCGGTATTCCTGAGCGGGGGTGTCCGGGCCGGTGAGCCCAAGCGCCAACGACAGCCCGCACAGCACCATAGTGATCAGCCATGGTCGGCGCCGGAGCACCTCGACGATGGCCGATGCGGCGGCGAGAACGCCCCGGACCGCCCGATGCCGAGGCCCCTCGCCCACCAACCCGACGAAGCGGGGCCCGACGGCGGAGGTCCCCGCCCGGGATGTCCCCGCCCGCCGGAACGGGAGAAAAACCGTTGGGAAGGAGCGCGTCACCGGTGGTCCGGGTTCACCCGTCAGCGACCGCTCTGTCACGATTCGGCGTACCGCGGTTCCGTGTACCGCAGTTCCGTGTACCGC
>NZ_CAKJTP010000027.1:4988-15645 GCF_917627335.1 Protofrankia sp. CiT1
AACGTCTGGGAACCCGCTGACCGGAACTACCCGGTCAGCGCCGGTCCGGACCCCCGGCGGCGCCATCGGCCGGGGGCAACGAAGACCCAATCGGCGGTTTCGTCCGCGTATCGGCCCGTTTCATGCACCCACCGTATGCCCGACGCTGATGGGCACTGTCGCGGCGGTTACCACCGTCCTCGCCGAAGCCCGGCTCGGTCCGCGTAACCCGGACACGTTCAATCCCTCGTCCTGGTGGGGGATCCTCCCATCCAGCGCGCCGCCTGACGTTACCCGGGGCTGGCTGGCCCCGATCGCGGCCCTCGGTGTAATCATGCTGTGTTTGTCCTGGTGCATCCTGATCCGTGCGACCACCCGCGCGGTCCTCGCGCCATCCCGCCTGGCTGTCGCCTCGTTCGCCTGGAGCCTGCCGTTCGCTCTCGGCCCGCCGCTGTTCAGCCGGGACGTCTACGCCTATGCCGGTCAGGGCGAGCTTGCCCGCCACGGGCTGGACCCGGCGACACACGGCATCTCGGCGCTGCGCGCGTTCGGCCCCCACCTGGACGCCTTCGTGGCCGCCGTGGATCCACGCTGGCGCGAAACCCATGCCCCCTACGGGGGGACAGCCGTGTTCGTCGAGAAGACGGCCGCGGCGCTCGGTGCGGCGCTGTTCGGCACTGGTCCGATCGGCGCCGTGCTCCTGCTGCGCCTCGTCGCCGTGATCTCGGTGGTGGCGCTGGTGACGCTGACACCCCGCCTGCTGCCCCGGCGGACCCGCAACCAGCGGACCGGGCTGGTACTCGCCCTGCTCGCCTGCAACCCGGTCACCGTCATCCATCTGATCGGCGGAGCGCACCTGGACGCGTTGGCCGGCGCGCTGACAGTCACGGCGCTCGTGCTCGACCGCCACCGGCGCCGCTGGGAAATCCAACGGCAACGGGACCGGGCAGCTGGATTCGCGATCGGTCCGACCGTGAGCCGGGCCGGTGCTGTCGCCCTTGCCTGCCTGGCCGGTACGGTCAAGGCGACCGCCTTCCTCGGTCTCGTCGTGCTGCTCCTCCTCCACCTTCGCGAACAGATCATGACTGGCTCCGACGCAGCCGCCAGGACCGATGCGCCCCGGCGCGCCACGGGCAGCGCCGCCGCGGCGGCGGGCGCGCTCCTTGACCTCGCGGTGGCCACGGCCACGGCCGCGGCCAGCATGGTCATGGCCGGCTTCGGCCCGACCTGGATCGCGGCGCTGGCCACCTCTGGCACACTGCGGACCGGCATCGCCCCGGCCACGCTGCTCGCCCACCTGATCTCCCCACCGCTGCGACTGCTGGGTCTCGGCGGCCATGCCGACGCGGCCCTCGCCGGCTGCCGAATGCTGTCGTTGCTCGTGGCCGCCGCTGTCGTCGCATGGCTGTTGGGGCGGGCCTGGCTCAGCCCGTCGACGGACGGGCCTGCCGGACGAGCCCCGGACGATATCGCCATCGTCGGCGTCGGCGGCATCGCCGTGGCCCTGGGCAGCCCGGTTCTCTATCCCTGGTATCTGGCGCTGGCCATCCCAGCCCTGGCAATCATGATCGCCATAACCGGCGCACACACACCGCGCCGAATTATGATCTTCATATCGGTGACCCTCTGTCTGACATCGCTCGCCTCGCTGGCTCCGACCTGGGCCCTGCTGGACCGGGCACGTCCGCCCGGACACACGGTGCTGGCCGCCGCGGCGCTGGCCGCGTCCACCACCATGATCGTCGTACCTCTCGCCAGGGCAGCGGCCAAGCGGCGCGGACGGCGTACCAGCAGACGATGAGAAGCAGACCGTTGCGAGCGACCAGCAGCAGGCTCGCGACAACCCTGCCCTGGATGACGTCCTCATAGCGGACCGGGTAGACCACGAACGAGAGCAGGCACGTGGCCAGCAGACCGGCGGTGACCCGGCGACGCGGGTCACCCACATGGTGCCCCGCTGATACGGCCTGGCCGGACAACAGCGGGCGGCAGGCGGCGACGGCCAGTACCCACACCAGATACTGCGGGCTGAGCACCCGGCTTGTCACGAGCACGACCAGCAAAAGCGCCAGCATGCGATCCGCAGGGTCGCTCGCCATCCGAGCTTCTTCGCGGCCACGGGACGGCCGAGGCAGCCACCACCGCGCGACCGCGGCCAGCACGACCACAACCTCCACAAACGAACAGGCCGTTGCCACCAGTTGCGCCGCGTCGGATCCGAACTGCAATGCCCCCCAGGCATACACCGGCCCGGCATGCAACCCGACCATGTGCGCGAGGACGAACGGAGTCGCGGCGACAGCCTCGACCTGCAAGCCGCGGGCCTTCTGCGCGTCCAGGAAACCGAAGGCGTCCCGCCACCAGCCGGCGGCGAACAGTACCCCCGTGACCAGCGCAGCCGCTCCCGCCATCCCAGCCACCAAACGCAACAGGGCAGGATGGGGCGACAACCGGGCCAGGCGTCTGCCCGAACCCGGCGCGCCCAGCGCGAGCAACAGCAGCACCGGCCACACCTTGACCGCGGTGCCGAGACCCACCGCCAGGCCGGCCCTGCCCCAGTTTCCCCGGCCACCTCCGCTCGGCCCACTCAGTGCCGCAACAGCCGCCACGGTCAGTAGTGCCGGCACCATGTCGAAGCGCGCCATCGTGACCGGGCCGAGCCCGCAGATCCCGATCAGCCAGAACCGGGCCGCCGACACCGAACGGCGAGCGACGATGGCGGTGATTGCCGCGTCCGACGCGAGAATCATCAAAAAGAAACCGACGCCGTACGGGAGCCTGGTCACCGCCTCCAGCGCGGACGGGATGGCCAGCACGACGGCCGCGGCGGGAGGGTACTGCCAACGTTCGTCGGTGACCGGCAGACCCCAGCCATGGACCAGATCACCGCCCCACCGGTCATAGAGCCGAACATCGCCAAGCACGCCATGCTGGGCACCCAGCACCTTCACCGCGATGGCCAAGGTAATCAGAAGTAGCCGGCTGACCAGCCAGAACAGCCAGATCTGCCGGGCCGTCCACGGCTCGAGCCACGCGGCCCGACACAGTCGCAGCGCCGATTCCAGCCGCCCGCGGGCGCGGTCCACGCAGCCTGGAGGATGGTCCGTAGACCCGTTCCCCGGCCGCCGACCAGACCATCGCGGTGTCGCCCTTGCGGGGCGGATATCTACCGTCCGCACGATCAGGACGGTAGACCGCCTCCCCCGTGCAACGCCTCCGGCGTCGCACGGGGACCCCTGGCTCGAGCCCCAGCACCACCCGGGACCTGTCGATCCGCTCCGCGCATCACCAGGAAAAACCCCACCCACAACACCTCCGGCGTCGCACGGGGACCCCTGGCTCGAGCCCCAGCACCACCCGGGACCTGTCGATCCGCTCCGCGCATCACCAGGAAAAACCCCACCCACAACACCTCCGGCGTCGCACGGGGACCCCTGGCTCGAACCCCAACACCACCCGAGAGCTTTCGATCAGCAACACATTGCAACCATGTTGGTATAACCGACCACTTTCCAGCCACTTTATCGGCACCGGTAGGATTTCCGTCGTACATCGGAGGGGCCTTGGTCAACCTTGCTGCGACACATCGTCCAGCAGCCGAGTACTCTGCGTAACCTAACGCGATGTACACCCGGAGGGACCGCGGCCCACGACCGCCGCACGGATCGCCCTGGCGATCAGACTGACAACCGCCACAGGTCACGAAGGCCGGGATCTACAATCCAGGGCCTGACGCCTGGCCACCGGTGAACGCGCAACGGTGGCCTCGCGGCCCGGGAGGCTTGCCGGTCCGGCGCTCGGCGCGGTCAGCGGGGACCGCGCACGACACAAGGAGGTGTCTGAATGCTCGGGTCTCCGTCTGCATGGGACACGGCACAGATCCAGTTGGAGAACGCCGCCCGCCACCTCGGCCTCGATGACGGCCTGCACGATCTGCTCCGGACTCCGCGTCGCTCGATCACAGTCAGCGTCCCCCTGATGCGCGACGATGGCCAGTTGCTTGTCCTTACCGGCTACCGGGTCCAGCACAACCTGGCCCGCGGACCGGCCAAGGGGGGGATCCGCTTCCATCCGTCCACCGACCTTGACGAGGTCAAGGCCCTGGCCATGTGGATGACGTGGAAATGCGCGTTGATGGGCATCCCCTACGGCGGTGCCAAAGGCGGCATCGCCGTCGACCCGAAACTGCTGTCCCTGGCCGAGCGGGAGCGCATGACCCGCCGCTACGCGGCCGAGCTCGTCCCGCTCATCGGGCCGGAGAAGGACATCCCCGCGCCGGACGTGGGCACCGACGAGCAGACCATGGCATGGATCATGGATACCTACTCGACGCACACCGGCTACACCGCGCCCGGAGTCGTCACTGGTAAGCCGTTGTCGATCGGCGGATCAGCCGGGCGGGCCGGCGCGACGAGCCGTGGCGTCCAGCTGGCGGCTTTCGCCGCGCTGGCCGAACACGGCCTCGACCCGTACGACGTTACTGTCGCGGTCCAGGGGTTCGGTAAGGTCGGCGCGCTTGCGGCGCAGTACCTCCACGACGCCGGCTGCCGGGTCGTCGCGGTGTCCGATGTCAAGGGGGGCGTGTACAATCCGCAGGGGCTCAATCCGGCCGCGCTCGTCCGCCGCGTCCAGCGCGGCGCGGACACGGTCGTGGGATACCCCGGAACCGACACGATCACCAATGCCGAGCTGCTCGAGCTGGACGTCGATCTGTTAGTGCCCGCGGCGCTGGAAGGAGTCATCACCGCCGCGAACGCCGACCGGGTCAAGGCACGGATAATCGTAGAAGGCGCGAACGGCCCGATATCCGCGAACGCTGATCCGATCCTCGACGGCAACGCGGTCGTGGTCGTCCCGGACATCCTCGCCAACGGCGGTGGCGTCGCCGTCTCCTACTTCGAGTGGGTTCAGGACATTCAGGCCTACTTCTGGACCGAGGACGAGGTCAGCGACCGGCTGCGCGACATCATGAACCGCGCGTATGGGGAGGTTTCGCGGCTAGCGACGGAACGTGACGTGAGTCTGCGCACCGCCGCGCACATCATCGGGGTCGCCCGGGTCGCCGACGCGCACCGGACCCGCGGTCTCTACCCCTGACAGCGCTGCCCCGCACACCTCCGTCAACCTCCTCACGGGCACCGGGCGGGATGGGGATGCCAGCCCCGTCCCAGCCCGCCGCTGATACTTCGATGATCATATCGATGTCGTCCGCCGGGGATGTCCTGTTCCGTCGTTGGTGACCGCACGTCTCACAGCGGTGAGTCAGGACGATGTCATGCGGACCGGTCTCCACCGCGACCGGGCGCATCGCGCCGCGGCACTCCGCCGCCCGGTCACCGGGGTTGACATCCACATGCCGAGACCACAGGCAGCACGGGCAGTGGTTGGTGTAACCGTTCCCGCGGACCGGTGTCCCGCAGACGAGGCACTCGAAGTCCTCGGTGGTACGGACGAAGCGACGGGGCACTCCCCGAGAGTAGGAAGCGTCGCCGGCATGCTCAACAGCGAGCCATCAGTGATCTGATCCCGCGTGTCGGCCGGTTGATCCCGCGTGTCGGCCGGCTCGGCCGAAGTTGTCGGACCCATCCTCTGAAATAGTGGGCGGCGAACCACAACCCTGTGATTCGCGGATCCCGTCCCGTCTGGAGGAGGCCATCGCCGTGGAAGCCGCCCACGTCCTGGCAATGGAGGCCGGAACCTTCGGCCCGCCGCCGCATCCCGTCGAACTGCGGACCAGCGAGCCGCAGGGCGCTGAGCCGCAGGCCAGCGGCCCGCGAGCCACCGAGGCCGGGGGTTGCGGCGACTCACCGGCGTTCAGTCGCACCGCACAGTCGAACACTGAACGCGATGCGGTATCCGCTTTGAGCGATCGACAGCGGCGGGTCCTGGAATTCGAGCGGCACTGGTGGCGCTACGCGGGCGCCAAGGAGACCGCGATCCGCGCCGAGTTCGCAATCTCGGCAACCCGCTACTACCAGATACTGAACGCTCTGATCGACTCCCCCGCCGCCCTCGTCACCGACCCCATGTTGGTCAAGCGGCTACGCAGGTTGCGAGCGACACGCCGACGGGCGCGCGCCGGCGGTACCGCCCGCCTCGACCCCGCTGAGATGTGAGCATTCGTCATGACCGATACCACTGTCGCGTCGCCCAGCCCGCCACGGCCGCCCCGACTGCGTCGCGGTGATCGGCTGCACACCATCGCGGCCGGCAGCATCGCCGTGCTGGCCGTACTCGGCTGCATTCTCGTCGTCAACTTGGTGAATGACCCGACCGCGGAGAAATCTCGCGTGGCGGCGGCAGCGGCCACCTCCACACATCCGCCGGTGATGAGCGGGCCGTCTGCCACCGCTGCCACCGCTGCCGCCGGGACCGCGATGACCAGGGCGGTAGCCTCGCCGCCAGCCGCGGCGGGCACCCAACCATCGCCAAAAGTCATATCCCAGCCACCCGCTGCCGCGACCGCCCCGGCCAGCACGCCGCAACACGTTTTCGCCCCGATCGTGATTCTGAACAACTCCAGGGAGAAGGGGCTGGCGGAGGCCGCCCGAGCACGGCTGGAGGCCGCCGGCTTCACAGTGACGCGGACCGGCAACTACCAGTCGACATACAACGTCGAGATCCCGACCGTGTTCTACGACGAAGGGCAGCTGGACGCGGCCCAGACCGTGCTGGACCTCATCCCGGACGTGAAGCAGGCGAAACCGAAGAACAAGAACTTCATCGCGGATGATCCACTCATCCTTGTCATAACCAAGGATTTTTCGCCAACCGCACCCTAGACCCGCCAACGGTCGCGTGATCATCACCCTGCTGTACGCGACGTCGGCGGCCCTGCGCGAACAAGCTGGCTGAAGGCCGCGCGACCATGGGTTTTCACGCGCGACCGGAGGCCCTGAGAGAACAAGTGACGGACCTGACCTCATGACTTCCACATCCGGTTCCGGCCCGATCGCCACAGCGCCGCGGACGCTGGCCGGCGGCGCGGGGCTCGCGGCCCTCCTCACCGACCCACGCCACGCGCTGATCTCGCTGGACTACGACGGCACTCTCGCGCCGATCGTCGCCCGCCCGTCGGACGCTGTTCCGGCACCGGGTGCTCTGGCCGCGCTGGCACGGATAGCCCAGCAGGTCGGATCGGTCGCCATCATCACCGGACGGCCGGTCAGCGCGCTGCTCGAACTCGCCCGGTTCAGCGAAGAACCGGGGCTCGACTCGATGGTCATCCTCGGCCAGTACGGGCTGGAACGCTGGGACGCCGCTACCAATCAGATCACAAGCCCCGACCCACTACCCGGGGTCACGGCCGTCAGGGCCGCCCTGCCGCGGCTGCTTGAGGACGCCCCGGCCGGCACTGTCGTAGAGGACAAGGGGCACGCGCTCGTCGTGCACGTACGCCGCACCTCTGACCCGGACGCCTCGCTGGCGGCTCTCACACCCGCGCTGACCAGCCTTGCCAAAGACCACGGGCTGGAGGCTGCGCCCGGCAAACGGGTTCTGGAGCTGCGTCCGCCCGGCCACGACAAAGGCCGCACGCTACGCGACCGGGTGACGGAGCTGGGTGCCCGCTCGGTGTTGTTCGCCGGTGACGACCTCGGCGATCTGCCAGCCTTCGACGTGGTCGACGAGCTGCGGGCCACCGGTATTCCGGGGCTGACCGTGTGCAGCGACGGCCCGGAGGTGCCAGCCCGGTTGCGGGAACAGGCAGATCTCGTCGTTCCGGGCCCGGAGGGAGTGGTCGCGCTGCTGCGCCTCCTTGCCGACCGCCTCTCCTGAGAGCCTGTTCGCGGAGCTTTCCCGCCTGTCAGGCGAGTAGGGCGTCGAGCTGGTCGCGAAACCACCTGCGCGGGGGAAGCCGGCCGGCGACGGCGGCGAGCCGCTCGCATCGGTGGCGGCGCTCGTCAGCGGTCATCAGCAGCGCGGTGTGGATGGCTGCGGCGGTCTCACCCACGTCGAAGGGATTCACTACCAGCGCGTCGGCTGCCATCTCCGCGCAGGCTCCCGCCTCGCGGGAGAGAACCAGCGCGGCTCCGGACCTCGACAGCACCGCGCCTTCCTTCGCGACCAGGTTCATACCATCCCGGATTGGATTCACCACCAGGACATCAGCGAGTGACAAGGCAGCCAGTGACCGCGGGTAGTCGTCGTTGACCTCGAGCCGGACCGGCGACCACGAAGCGGTCGCGAACTCGTCCTCGATCTCCTCCACGATCCGCTGTACGGCAGCCGTGTACTCGCGGTACTCAGGAAGATCGTGACGTGACGGGTAGGCACAGACGATGTGCGTCACCTGGCCATGCCAGCATGGATGTTCACGCAGCAGTTCCCGGTACGCTTCCAGCCCGCGGACGATGTTCTTCGACAGCTCGGTCCGATCCACCCGCACGATCACCCGACGGCCCGCGGTCAGTTCCCGCATCTCGGCGGCGCGGGCCGCGACATCATGCCCGCGGGCGCGCCGTACCAGAGCGGCGCTGTCGACTCCGAGCGGGTGGACACCGATCCGGACGGCCCGACCGCGGTAGCGCAGCCGCGGCTGGCCGGTGCCATCGGTCATTCCACCGGTCTGGCCCGCACTGTCGCCCTGGCCCGCGCTGTCACCCGGCCCGCGCTGTCACCACGGCCCGCGCTGTCACCACGGCCCGCGCTGTCACCACGGTCGATCTCGGCAGCCCGGTCAACGGCGATGTCAACGCCGAGCGTTGCCTGGGCACAGCGGCAGAACGCCTCGGCCCACGCGGCGGTCAGAAAACCAAGATGATCAGCGCCGAGCAGGCCTTCGATGACCGCGCTGGCGACCCTGTCCGGCAACATCCGGAAGTACTCGGGTGGCGGCCACGGGGTGTGGCTGAAATGGGCAATCCGTAGATCCGGCCGCAGCCGACGCAGCTGCGCGGGCGCGAGGGTCAGATGGTAGTCCTGGATCAGTACGGCCGCGCCAGGCGCCGCCTCACGCGCCAGCGCCTCGGCGAACATCGTGTTGTAGCTCTCGTACGCCAGCCAGTCCTGCTGGAACACCGACCCGAAGGACGGCTGGGAGGCCGGGGCGTACAGAAGATGCAGGATGAACCAGAGCGTACGG
Source organism: Protofrankia sp. CiT1 (assembly GCF_917627335.1). Taxonomy (NCBI): domain Bacteria; kingdom Bacillati; phylum Actinomycetota; class Actinomycetes; order Frankiales; family Frankiaceae; genus Protofrankia; species Protofrankia sp. CiT1. Next base: position 14,050 of record NZ_CAKJTP010000027.1, read on the forward strand.
TTGGCGACCGCGTTGTACGCCCGCTCGAACACGACCCGGTCCACATCGAGCATGCACACCGCGGTGCCGCCGGTGTCGTGGCCAGCGAGATCGAGCCGGCCGTCCGGGGCCAGCCGGGTGGCCCGCCGGTCGGCTTCGCTCAGCGCCGCGCACACCCACACCAGCCCGCTGCCACCGGCGGTATCCCCAGCGGTATCCCCGCCGCCGGACGCGGCATCCTCGCCCACGACCGCGTGCAGACCGCTGACCAGCCCACCACCGCCACGACGCGCGATCAAGGACCCGTCATCGTCCGCGCTGAACGCCACCGGCCCACGGTTGGACGCGACGAGCACACGGGCCGTCCCGACAGCCGCGGAACACGCCGGTTCGTCAACCCCTGTAGCACGGCACACATACGGAGACTAGGGCATGCCTCGAAGATCTTCAGCAGCCCGGCCCGCCCCGATCACGCCGCAGCGAATAACGTAATAGTTCATCATATGATATGATATGTGACCCACTGTCAACATCGGTTGACAAGAGCGTCATATGACAACAGCACCGCATGACAGCATCGCCGGCCGGCAACTCGGGGTTGACCTACTTTTGACGGAATTAATATAAAAATGTCAAATAGCTACGATTGTCTCGTATGCCCTGCCATGCACTCGAACGGATGACAGCGGCGAGGCCCGGCGCTCCCCTCGCGGGCATCATGCCGCGGGGCGGTGACGTCCCGACCACCTGCCCCGGCAAAGGCTCCAGCCACCCGAAGCTGGCCGAGCCCACCTGGTCTGCTCCCAGTGCCCTCAGCAAGTTCCTCCTGTCCAGCCTCTTCCTGCCCGGCCTGCTCGGGCTTGCCGGCACATGCCTGGTGGTCGGTACGGCGGGGCGGCTCGCGCTGCGCGCTGGAGTCGAACTGCCCACCGAATGGTTCGGGCTACTTGTCCCGGTACGGCTTGACCGTGCCTCAGCGCTGCCCGCCTTTATGATCGTTGGGGTTACGCTCGTCGTCGTCGCCTGGCTGCAGCTGCGCCTGCTGGCCAGCAGGGGGTCGGTCTCGCTCAGCCAGGCCGGGATCATCATCGCCGTCTGGTGTCTGCCCGTCGCCGTGGGCCCGCCAGTCCTGAGCCTGGACGTCTACAGCTACGTAGCGCACGGAGCCATGCTCACCGCCGATCTCAACCCATACCGGAACGGCCCGGCCATCCTGGGCCACCAGCCCAGCCTGCTTGCGAGCGACCCGGTCTGGCGGATGTCCCGGGCTCCCTATGGCCCCCTGGCGCTCGCCCTGCTGAAGGCCGCCTATGCGCTGTCCGGCGGAAGCGTCCTGGGAACGGTCCTCATCCTGCGGCTCGTCGCGCTCGCGGGCACCATTGTGATCGTGGGATGCGTAACCTGGGCCGCCGACCCGCGGCAGCGGCCGCTGGCCCTCGCGACCGCCGGGAACCCGGTCGTGATCCTGCAGCTCCTCGGCGCCATCCATCTTGAAGCAATCATGATGGCGCTGCTTGCGGCGGGCCTGCTGGCTGCCCGAGCGGGACGCCCGATACCGGCCATGGTCCTGCTCACCGCGGCCACCGCGGTGAAGTGGCCGGCGGTGTTCGCGATCGT